>JAUPUR010000066.1 GCA_030917445.1 Patescibacteria group bacterium
ATTGCTGACTCTGTTGCTGCTTCAGCCTCGTAGTCACGTCCATTGAATGCAAGGGGTCTCGTAAAGGAGAAAGAGGCATTGGTGTCTGAGATGAGCCATTCTTTGTTTGCAACACGTGTCTGAGTTGTTAAATCAAGAAAAGGGTAGAAAAGATCATAACTTGTATTTGGATTTGTTTGATATGCTCCATGTGTAGTATATGCGGTATCCGTATTAGTCAGTTTTATTGCGGGTCCAATATTTGGCAATGATGTCGCAAGAGAGATAAAATTTTTCACGGTTTTTTCTTGGGCAATAGAGTAAAGCTTGAGTGGACCCCATTCTTTTTCTAAAGAAATTGAGTCAATTTGCGAAAGTGTTTCCTCAATACTTTGATACTGAATGCCTTTTGTATTTGAAACTATAGGAAGAAGTGAGGTATCAAAGAGAAGATAATCAACGTTATATTTTTGAATGACATTCTCAAGTGCACGAGGATCTTCTGCATCAAGTGCAGTTTTGAGTTCCCAGAAATAGCTTTCACTTGTCAGGCTCCATACATCAAACGTTCTCGAAATAATTGGTTGTTCAATTCCATACCAAAGAAAACCCGAACCATCATATCCCCAGCGATTATGATACCAACCCCAAAAAGTATATTCAGGCAAAAGTCCAATACGTTTGTTTTTGTCTACAGTCTGAAAGTATGAAATGACCTCTTTATATTCTTGTGGGAGGTTGACTTTCATTGCTGGTGAAAGATTTTGCCCCATAAACGTTGGCAGTGTTGAGAGTAAAATAAAGAAAGTCATGATGACGGGGACAATTGGCACTTTCTTTAATACAATTGAGATTTTTTTTGATATTCCTTCAAGTCCATACAGAAAGAAATATGCTGAGATGAGCGCAAATGGAATACTAAATTTTGTAAATGGAGACCTGAATATCTGGTTGATAAAACCATTTTCTCGAAGGAATGCATTGAGCTCGTACAAACCATAAATGTTATTGAGAAGTGCGAGAGTAGTGACTCCGAGCATAAGTGTGAACCCTGTCCGCTGTGCTGATTTCCTGAAGAGCCCAAGAACTGTTACAGCGAAAAGAACAATGAGGATGAGTGTTATAAAAATATTTCCTCGGTATACTTTCCATGTGTCAAAGAGTCCTTTTTCGTTTTGATCAACACGATCATAAAAAAATCCTTGAGAGAGAACAAAGTCTTTGATGTTTCCTTTGTCTCTATTGGCAAAGAGAACATCATTTGTTGCAATTTGATTTATTTTTGCTTCTCTGACAACAGCTCCGCTTGTTGCAAGGAAATATATTTGGTTGCCAAGCCAGAAGGAGTTTGCAGCAAGAATAAGTAACCCTGCAATAATTACTTTTTTTAGGGTCTCAAAAGTGCGATTTTTAAGTAATATACCTATGAAGAGGAGTGCAAGGAAGAGGCAAAGTACGACAAAAAGTTGCTGGGCAACTGCAAGTGGGGTTGCAAGAAGGAATAGAGAAAAAAAGATGAGCCAATCATGATTTGTGGGTTTGGTTTGGAGGACTTTGATAAAAATCCAGATGAGCCATGGAAGACTCGCAACAAAAACAGAAAATGGTTCAAATGGAAAAAACATCATCTGAGTAATACTAAAATGAAAGATATAGAAGAGTGAGGCTATCGCAGCGAGGTGCTCTTTCTTTTTATCAAAACCAAGAAATCGAAAAAGATGAAATGCTCCAAGAGCTCCAAGAAGTATCATCAGAAAATGAAAGCTGTAGCGCAGGAGTTCTTGAGGAAAAATAAATGAGAGAAGATAAATAAGAATTGCACGTACAAGATCTGCTGCATGACCCATACCTGCGGGAAGACCAAAACTTTGGTACTCTTGCCAAGCTGAGAAAAATGCTCTTTTTATACCTAGCAGTGGATTGAGGTCTGTTTGGAGGTTGTCCCATCCAAGAAGGTATGTCTGAGGAGTTATATTTAAAAGCGAAATTAACAGGACAACTCCTGAAAGAAGGGCATAATATTTGTACTTGAGAAAATGTTTCATATCTTTATCTTAGCGAATACTGAGGGATTTCTCCTCTTGTAAAACGGACGATAAAGAAGTGTTTGTTTTTGTGAGGATTGAGAAGAGTCTAGCAACAACAGTTGTGCTTGATCTGAGTGTTGCCAGTTCTTTCATAAAGATATGAAGTTTTTTTCTATACGCTGAATCTTTTTGTGCTTTCTCAATAAGAGTGAGAAGGTCATTGTTTTTAAGTGAGAAAAAGATATCTTTTTCCTTCAATTGTGCATGATTTAGTGCAGCACTGAAATCATGTGATTTGGCATAGTCTTTTAAAACATTCGAAAGTAGAAGTGGTTTTTGGTAGGAAAGTGCGAGAGAAAATGGACCTGAAGCAGCCATAAAAACTTCATAAGGCATGAGAACAAGATCAGCTGCACTGAAGTATTCATGTACTTTTTCATCGGGTACAAAACCAGTCAGTGTGACATGTGAGTATTTTTGTGCTTCATTGACAATGTTTTTATAAAAATCTTGATAATGTTTTTTATCTTTGAGATATGGATTTTCTCCACCTGCAATGATAAGTCGTACGTTTTTTTCTTCAAGTCCTTTTAATTTTTCAATAATCCAATCAATACCTTTATAGCCATTAATGAAGCCAAAAACTAAAAGCGTGAAATCTTTCTGTGGGAGGGCTACTGCCTGACGTGCCTTTTTGGAAGGGATAGTTTTTTTACTATCTACTGCAAGTGAGAGAACATGAATTTTGTCCTCTTTGACAAAACGTGAAAGACGAGTTTTTAGTTCTTCCTCGAACACGATAATATCTTGAGCAATAAACCCAAGTAGTCTATAGAAAAGACCAAGACTTATATTGAAGAACGTTTGCAAAAGAGGATGTGTGATATGAATATGTTTTTGCAGAAGTGAGATGTCAGTAATGACCTGGTGAAGCTCAAAAGTAATATGTTTTCTGAAAAGCCTCAGAATTGCTAGATTAAGAAGGAGAATAAGATTGGGTAGTATTCCTCCAAAGACATTGAATTCAAACTGAACAAAGATATTTTTTATTTTTGGAAGTCTCAGAATTTGTTTGAGCATGAGAAGGAGTGAGAAAATATTTCCCTTCTCCCACATCCTCTGAACAATCAGTGAATCATTTGGCTGAAAGAACTTTTTGCCTGTTCTTTTCTCAGCAAAGACCACAACCTTTGTCAGGCCTGATAAATGCATGAGAGTTTTTTGACTGTGCCACGCAACTGCATTAAATTCTTTTTTACCACGAGAAGAGTCCAAATCATTTGGATAACTCGTGATAGCAAGGACAGTATCCGTGCTTTCAAAGCGTTTTAGAATGTTCATAGGTTTTATTTTGTATATCCTTTCTTTTCCATACAAAGCTCAGACCAATAGTTTTCAGGTGTAGATATAGTTTTATCTCCATCCTTAAACTGGATCGTAGCCGTATGATAACATCCATCAATTGCTTGGTTTTTGATAATTCTTTGTGACTGTAGATAAACCACAGCAGAAAGAGCTATTAATCCAAGAATGATAGCTGTTGCGATTACAACACTACTTTTTTCAATAAGTGTATTCATATTTTCTCCTTTCTTTAGTATTTCGTCCTCATTCGCCAGTTGGCGAAATGGACTCATCGGTCCCGAATTTATCGGGAGATACCGGCAATACATTCATCAAGCTCCTTTCCCCGGTATCATCTTCTTCTCCGCATATGGGTGAAGAGATAATGCCGAGCTTTGGAAAGCTCGATGTCGAACAGATTTTTGGTGAGGGCGGGCCACAACGTGGCCCACCCTGACGAGTAGTCTACTTACAGACGGCAGGTACGTCCTGTCCGTTGAAGAGGACCGCGTCGAACTTGTAGTTGAACGCTCCTGGGACGTCGATTGTCTCGATGTCCCCACGAGCCTGCTCGCAGGCTGCGTAAAGAGCCATGCCGTCGCCGACATAGTTCTCCCAGCAGTCATAGGCGAGACCGCCGTGTTTGCCGCAGTACACAACGAGGCCGTTTCCGACCTGAAGGGCGCGGACGTCCTCCATGCCTCCAACGCCGTAGCGCACACTGCGCACGACGATGAGGCCTTCATTGATACATTCACCGGCTGCAATCGCCAGGCCAGTCGCTGCGTCATCGCCCATTTCGGGCAAATCGGTCTTGACTTCCTGGTCGTAGATCGAGCCTTCGCTCGATCCGGTGTTTTCGACCGTCATCGCCGCAGACTTTGCGGGACGACATTCGACACCCAAAGCTGCCATTTCGTCGGCGTTGTAAACGCCGGGATCAGCAACCATGGGTTTGTCCTCGGTCTCACCTTGTGGGTTTTCCGAGGAGAGCGTCAGATCGTCGAGGTCGCCGTCGCCGCTGGGTTCATCGGTCGCGTCGCTGCTTCCAGATGAAGAGGGTGCCGTCCCGATGAGGTCAAGAGCCATGCAGGCACTGACATCACCGGTGAATTGCACCTGGTTGACGGAGACGGTCGTGAAATCGTGCTCCGTCGCCCTTGGGAGAGCGACGCTGTCGCAGGCACCCTTCAGCGCGTTTTCGACGCTCGAGTAGGGTCCCCATGCATTTTGCCCGTTCACACTGTCGACGGTGAAGCCGACAGATGGATCCGGGTAGCCGACGAAGATCTCGGTGCTTGGCCAGGCAGCGCTTTCCCAGACGGAAAGCTCACCGGTTAGGGTGGTTCCATCAGGGAGCGGCTGACCTTCCGACTGGGCACTTGCCGGAGAAATTCCGACAAGAGC
>JAUPUR010000067.1 GCA_030917445.1 Patescibacteria group bacterium
TGATAAAAGAATAAAGGGCACAATTCCAATAGCTAAAACTTCTCCTAGCGATCCTCGTACGGTTACGTCATAAAGATGATATGGAAGATAGTGATATAATATTGAGCCAACCAGGCTTGCGAGTCTTGCTGCGTATGTTCTCAACCAAAAATACATCCCTAGTGATGAAAAAAGAAGAGATGTTATAAAAAGTATTTTTATAGTCTCAACAAAAGAAAAACCAATCGCTTTTAAGGGAATCCCCAGATACATAAAACCTGGATAGAGAAAATTTACGACAGGATATCCAAATCCATTATTTAATCGAGATAGCCACCGGACAGGGAATTGACCTTCCCTTACTGCTTCATAGAATGCTGAAAAACGAATTATCATCCAACTACCATCATCCGTTCTAGGAAAGCCCGAATTAAGGAAAGTAAAAATGACTGGAAAAGAAAGAACAAGTACAATTACTGCTCCGTATACATCTTTGCGATCAAATTTTTTCAGAAATTTTTTCATAGCTTTGCAACTTTCATTTTTTTAAAGAAGATGAATAGTAAAATTGAGAAAATAACTGATGCCACCAATCCGTAATGGAATAATTTAGGGGAATAATAGAATTCAACATTATTCTCCCCTTCTTGTATTTTAACTGCTCTCATAGAATAATTTGCATTATATATTTTTGCGTCTTTACCATTTATTTTTGCTTTCCATTCTGGATAATATGTATCAGAAAGAACAAGCATTGCATCTGAACTTGAAGTGGCTTTAATTTTCACATTATTATGAGAATATTCAACAAACTTAACAGATCCCGTTGTACTAGCACTTTTTTGAATTTCTGGGTCTTCAAAAAGTAAAACTTCAGTCTTTTCATTAAAATTATTATAAAAAGCACTAAAGAAATCATCTTTCTGTACAACTGAATATGATGATGTTATGAACGCCCTATCTACTACATCAATATTTTCATATATCTGCCATGGACTCTCTTGCCAAATGAGTTTGTATTGGCTTCCTGAAAAAGTTGCTGAATCCATACTCATAGGTTGTGTCAATCCATCATTTTTATGAAGAATATATTTTACGCCAAGCATATTCATCATTTTTTTTCTGTATTTATTTTCTTCCAAATTCCCGGGTCCAAATCCAGGTGTTAAATTTGCATCAGAACGTGAAACATTTTCTGGAACTGTTCCATCTTTTGTTGATTCGAGAAGCTCTGTGTATTCAAATAAATGTAATGCATCAACACCTTCAACTGAATATATATTTTCAACTGTTGCAAAATTAGATGAATGACCGGCAGTACCATAACCCCAATACCTTGCATGCTTATCTTGTTTTTTTAATGATTCAAGGACAGCTGTTTGTGGATAAACGTACTCTCGCGGAGAGAAAGGCGTTATTTTATGAAAGAAGAAAAAAAGATCAAAAAGGACTACGCAAAATATTCCAAGTACTACCAAACTTTTTACGAATTTCTTTTTAACAAAAATAAAAAGAGAAAGTATGCTGATAAACGCTCCACCATAAAACGTTGGTAAAATTAAATTTCTCTTTGCAATTATGAGTCCATCAGTAATACTTTGATCTTTAAAGAACGGGGAGGCTGTGAGAACAACAAGCCATAAAAAGAGTAAAACTCCAAAAACAATTCCTGTTGAGATAAAAAGTTTTTTATACTGTTCTTTTTTAACAAACAAATCAAATCCAATTGCACTGAGAATAGCACCCGAGAAAACAAATAGAGACAAAAGACGAGTAGGAACAGTTGTCGATATAACAGGAATTGGAATTAAGTAAAGAAATTTTATAAAAAATACATCAAGTGTCAGGAGAAAAGTAGCTATGAATACAATGCCAAATATCTTTGTCTCGTGCTTTTTAAATGTTGATAAAAGTGCATACAAAGATAATAAAAATGGTATAAATCCAAAATAAGATACTCTCTCAATATATGTAATTTGAACCCATTGATTACGTGAGGCTGGATGACCGAAAAAGTCAGGAACTAAAACAGTTATCGCATACCAAAATGGATTAAGTAAATTTTGAATTTGATCAAGTGTATAATTGCCTCTTGAAGAATATGAAAATAGTTGAAGAGTTGGGAGAAGTTGAAAAAGCGTTAAAAGTATTGGTGCAATAAGAATAAAAGTGAAAAGTATTGAAGATTTAAGTTCTAGTTTGTGAAGAAGATATTTCTTCACAAAATAATATACTGCAATAAATCCTGTAAGATAAAAATACCCTTGAATATATCCTGCAAGAAAAGCACATACTCCACTCAATATAAAAATAACTGCCCACTTTTTCTCATACTTTTTTACCATCTTCTCTGTACAAAAAAGAAGAAAAGGAAGCCACATAAGTGTCTGTCCAATATTCCCATACTCCATCCAGACAACCATATAAGAAGAAAAACTAAAGACAATTCCACCAAAAAGACTTGCGGCTTTAGTGAGTCCAATTTCCTTTAAATACAAATAGAGAAAGAGAAATGAAACTACGGGTGTCAAAAAAATAAAGATAGTCCAACCTGTCACGAAGTCTGTAAACAAAAAAATGATATTGAGAGGAGAAAATGCACCGGATTGAAAATCAGCGAGCTGAGGAGTACCTGAAAATTGATATGGATTCCAAAAAGGTATATTACCATTTTTATATGAATCAATGACAAAAAACTTCCAAGGAAACAACTGCGTTATCACATCAGGACCTTGAGCTTTATGTGGAACTCCTCCTGGAGCATAACCACCATATGCTTGAGACTTGTAAGGCTCATGATGTCCTACTAAAAGATCTCCAGGAAAAGGAATATCGCCTTTTATAATTGGGTAAAAGAAAAAAAGAGGTATGAGTATAAAAAGCAGCGGAAATAATTGTTGAATTCTTCTCATCTCGTTACTTCATATACTGTAAAAAATGAATCGGGTAGTGGTCTCTCAATCTGAAGTACTTTTTTAAGTGGCCACTGAAGTGGAGCAAGTCCTTTACCCTGACATGATGGGCATTCTTGATAAAAAACTACAAAGGTACGAACTTTTTCACTTGAATCCCTAATCTCTTCCGGTACTTCTGCATTTACTGGCCAAAAACCTTTGAGAGAAATATTTTTATTATCAACCATGTAAATTTCATACGCATATGGAAGAAGGCCAAATGTTCCTGCTGTAAAAATAGCAATATTCTCTTTTGCAGCAACGTCCTTAAAGTATCTCAGAGACTCTTCAACACCAATTCCTGATGGCCAATCAAGAACTAATTGTCCTTTATCTGATCGAGGTATTGAAGACCGAGTAATATCTGTCAGGATAAAAAATGTTGTAACAACAGAGTATGAAAGAATAAATGTGATAAATAGTAACTTCTTTAGATATGACTTCATCACAACTCCATAAGATATTAAGGAGTAAGCAACTAGTGGTAAAAGAGGAAGAGTCATGAAAAAGATATAGCGTGGATAAATAAGTTTGCCAAAGACTGCGAGAGCTCCTAATGGTAAAAGGAAGTACAAAATCAAAAGTATTTTTTCTTTCCAGAGTTCTTTTTTAAAGAACGCAAGTAGAACAGCCAGAAAAAATGTCACACCGAAGTATCGTAGGAACCAATCATACAATGCTGTAGTATTTGACCAGACTGTTAAGAGCGGATGTGACAACCATTCCTTGAGAGGATACACAAAAAGTGCATTTTTTTCTTCAATAATATAAAAGAACGGAGACAATCGAAGTATTGTGTAAATTCCATATGTCATAACAACCACAACAAATGATAAAGCGGCAAAACGAATTACTTTAGGAAAAAATGTCTTTTCTTTTACTGAATACAGACCTACAAAAAATGGCAAGAGATAGACAGTGAAAAATCCACTCGATTTATTGAGCGTGGCAAATCCAGCGACAAGTCCAAGAAGCAATGCGCTTTCAAGGATTGGATTTCTCACGAGCCTAATACTGAAATAAAGACCCCATATAAAAAATGTTCCAACAAGACTGTCATAAATAGCAAGCCTGTCATAAACAACGGCAAAAGGATACAAAACATACAGAAGTGCTGACGCGAGGCCAATCCATCTATTTTTAAAAAGTTCAATACTTAGAAAAAAGAGTCCAATCATTGTCACTAGGCCTGCCAAAACTGAAGTCAACCTTCCAGCCGCAAGAGGGTCCTCAATAAATCTCATGACAATCATCATGAGCCATATAAAGAGAGGCTGTTTGCCATCAGTGAGCGAGATAAATCGCCAGTTGGCATCATTATTTGCAATCTGTGCCCATCGAATATAGATTGCTTCATCGGTAAATATTGGGATACTTGTTAAAGTAGGCAGACGAAGAAGAAAGTAAAGTACTGTAATACCCAGTGCAAACAACAACTCTAGCTTATATTTTTTAATAAAAGGCATGTAAAAATTATACAGTTGCAAGCATAGAGAAGCAAATAATTACTTCTTAACCAGTCGCAAAAAAAGTGAGCTCACGAGAATTCCAAATCCTACGATACTATTGAAAAGAAGCAAAAAATATGGAATTGGTGGATCCCAATTTCCGGTATAGAGATATGGCACATAATTTAACAAACCAAGAAGAGAAAGTAAGATAAATGAAATTTTTGCATAAGATCTATGACTCACCAAAGCTAAAAAAGGTAAGACATAGAGAAGATACCATGGCTGAAAGTTGGTTCGTAGTGATGCTGCGATGACTGCACAAATCATAGTCACAACAAAAACTTCAAAAATCGGATCCCAAGGAATTGCAATTTTTTTTCTCTTAAAAAAGAATATAACTGCCAAAAGTGGCGCAAGAAAACCAGTAGCGTATTTTATACCGATTGAAAAAAGCAAAGCAAAGAATGAGAGAGTATGTTTGTTTTGTATAAAAAGTAAAATGCCATACAAAGCAAAAGCCATCATCACTATATCATTGTGAGCCGAGACAAGTGACTCCATAATAATGAGTGGATTGAAAGCAAAAAGTGTCAACCCTAAAAGTGCATATTTTTTATGAGTAATCATAAGTATTTTTTCGATAGAGTAAGCAGTAAGAAGAAATCCCAATGCCATCAAAATCTTAAAGAGGAAAAAAGTTGGAAGAAAATAATGCAAACCTAAAAATGAAATTGGAACTGTGAGTCCCAGCCAAACAGGTCCATATGGATAGGTTCTGTGAGTCCAATGCATAAATGAAAGCATTGGATCTGAAGGGTAATCAAGTGCCTTATGCTCATATGGATTTTCACCATAATAAGTCACTATTTTTGCATCAAATATATAGTTAAAAATATCATGTGAAAGAAGATTGTATGAGAACGTGAGAATAAGTGTAGAAATAATAATTGTTGTCCAAAGTATACGCCGTGATAGTATCCCCTCTTTTACATACTTTATAAAAAGAGTGTAGAAAAGCGTGAAAAGTAATATGCCAGTAACGAAAAGACCTGCTGAAAGTGGTCTCTGGAAATATCCTATTGACTGAAATGCTCTTTGAATGTCAGTAAAAATTGAAGCTCGTGTTAGGGTCAATCCCAAATCAACCTGTGTAAAGGAAAAGAAAAAAATTCCAAGAATAAAAAATAGATAAGCCAAAGAGAGAAAAGGCAAACCTTTTAAAGTGGAGATGACTTTCATATATTGTACTTACCTGAGATGGCATTTCTCTTAATGCGCACTAATTCAAGAACTCCTTCTACAGAGTCCTTAACTGGATTGACACGACGCGTCTCAACATACAGCCACCTGACTGGAACTTCCTTTATTTTGTATCCTGCTTTTTCTGCAATATACAGCAACTCAACATCAAAACCTGATGAGACACTTGATCCTGAAATTGCTTTAAAATTATTGTGAATAATATTAATTTTTTTAAAAAGATCCTGAGCTGCATCATATTTAAACATCTTAAATCCACATTGTGTATCAGATATGTCAGGAATACCAACAATTATTTTACGGAGAATAATATTTGCTCGTGAGATAAAAAGTCTGATAAATGGAGATCCTTGCCTTTTGGTCGATCGCGAACCAATAACGACGTCAAATCCTTTTTTAAAATGGGGTAAAAGTTTTTCCATTTCATCAATAGGAGTTGCCTGATCCATATCAGTAAAAAGAACATACTCCCCTTTTGCTTGAAGCATCCCTGCTGTTACTGCGCCTGCTTTTCCCAGATGTTTGTTTTTGACAA
>JAUPUR010000068.1 GCA_030917445.1 Patescibacteria group bacterium
ACCATTCCACCACCTCGGCAATAGATTGTATTATAGCAAAAATAGCTTCCATTTTGGCAGTCAGGATGTTACAATAGGTTGAAATGACGACTCAAATACTAAATAAACCACTTGAAGAAATCTCATCAGATGCGCTTATCGTTTTTGCTTTTCAAAAAGAGAAAGGGAATAAAAGCGAGTATGTTCCAACAAGGGCCTTTACTCATATAAATAATGTACTTCATGATCAATTAAAAAAAGCTGCTAGTTTTGAAAAATTTACTGGTGAAAAGGGTTCGCTTTTTAGTCTTTTTACCAATGATGATATTCTTGCCTCAAAAATTATTTGTATTGGACTTGGTAAGAAAGAAGATGTCACTGTAGATGATTTTCGTCAGAATATTGGAAAGTATGTATCGCTTTCACATAAGAAAATTGATTCATTGACAATAAGTATTCCAGAAAACATTCAAGACTCCGAGGTGTTGATGCATGCAGCAATAGAAGGTGTAGAACTTGCAACATATGGTTTTGCAAAGTACAAAGAGAAAAAAGTAACTGATAGGCAATTTCAATCACTTATTTTAGTGACGGAAGATAAGATAACAGAGAAAAAAGTGAATGACATCATTGAAAATGCGCAGTATTACTCACATGCTACTCAGCTAGCAAGAGATTTGGTGAATGAGCAACCATCAGTAGCCACTCCAACTTTTCTCGCAGAACTTGCAAAAGATATTGCTCAATCATCTGATCAAGTATCAGTGAAAATCTTTGATAAACCTCAACTTGAAAAGATGGGAATGCATGCATTTTTAGGAATTGCTAGAGCTTCAGATACTCCACCAAAATTTATATTTCTTGAATACACACCCAAAAATTACAAAGGAAAAGAAAAAATTGCGCTTGTTGGGAAAGGAATTACTTTTGATAGTGGAGGAGTTAATGTCAAACCAGGTGATCATATGAGTGACATGAAAATGGATATGGCTGGTGCAGCGCTTGTTCTTGGAGTTTTTTCAGTCATTGCAAAAATAAAGCCATCTATTCCTGTCATGGGTGTGATTGCAGCAACTCCCAACCTGATTTCAAGTAGTGCAATTGTCCCTGGCGATGTTGTCAAGGCATATAACGGAAAGACAATTGAGGTCCTCAATACAGATGCAGAGGGAAGAGTAACACTTGCAGATAGTCTTTCTTATGCAGTTGAACAAGGAGCGACACACATTATTGATTTTGCAACGCTTACTGGTGCATGTATTGTTGCATTGGGTGAAGATATTGCAGGGCTTTTTGTCAACGATAAAGAGTTTGGAGATAGTATCAAAAAATCGGCAGACATTACTGGTGAGAAAATGTGGGAGCTTCCACTTGAAAAATCCTATAAAAAAATGAACGATAGTGACGTTGCTGATATTGCAAATATTCCAAATACTCGTTGGGCAGGTACAATTTCCGCTGCACTTTTTCTTGAAGAATTTATAGGAAAAACAAAATGGGCACATCTTGATATCGCTGGACCTGCTTTTGCAAGTAGAAATTCAGCACTTGGGCCAAAGGGAGGAACAGGGTATGGAGTGCGGACTGTGTTACAATTACTCGAAGGAGAGAAAATATGATTTCAGTAACTGAACTTCGCGCAGGAGCAACATATAAAGAGGATGGACAGCTTTTACAAGTTGTTTCTTATGAGCATATAAAGATGGGTCGCGGGAGTGCAAACATAAAAGTAAAAGTAAAAAATCTTAAAACTGGATCAACAGTTGAAAAAAGTTATATTAATGGTGCAAAAGTAGACAATGTTCATGTTCTTAAAAAAGATCTTCAATTTTTATATAAAGATGATGAGAAAGCATATTTTATGAATAATGCAACATATGAGCAAGTTGAAGTCTTACTGGTGACAGTACCTGATCATCAATTTCTTAAAGAAGGAGAGACATTTAATGTTTCATTTCTTGGAGATGAAGCATTAACAGTGACTCTTCCGCCAAAGATGGTATTTAAAGTCGTTGATACTGCACCGGGAATAAAAGGAAATTCAGCTACAAATGTTTTTAAAGATGCAACACTTGAAAACAATATCCAAACCAAAGTTCCTCTTTTTATCAACATTGGAGAATCAATAAAAATAGATACACGAACTGGATCATACTCAGAAAAAGCGACGTAATGAATAATCAACTTTTCCGAGCTTTCGGCGAAAAGTCATTTGTTTTTTTATGGCTTGGTGAAGTTTTCACTCAAGTTTCATATAATCTCCTCAATTTTTTTCTCATTCTTCACATCTTTGAATTGACCAGATCTAATACTGCTGTGTCTTTGGTTGTTTTGTCATTTACAATTCCAGCAATCTTTTTTGGGATACTTGCGGGTGTCTATGTAGATCGTTGGAATAAAAAGAAAGTCCTTTTACTCACAAATATCGTTCGTGGAATTCTCCTTATTATCTTGTCATTTTTTAGTCAAGATGTTTTGGCGATTTATATTATTTCATTTATAATTTCAATTGTCACACAATTTTTTATTCCAGCTGAAACACCAATGATACCTCTTGTTGTTCGGAATAACCATTTACTGTCTGCAAATGCGCTTTTTGGACTTGGACTTTATGGGTCTGTATTGCTTGCATATCTTATCTCAGGACCGGTTATAAAGATTTTTGGTACAGATAATACTCTAGTTTTTCTTGCAGGACTTTTTTTTGTTGGAGCTTTATTTATTTCATGGATAAAGATGGAGAAGGGTGGGTTGCCCAAAAAGCAAGGTGTCTTGAAAGCCTCAAAGAATGCACTCCTTAAAGAAATCTATTCAGCAGTTGATGTTATGCGTACGAGTAAAACGATTTCAAGTTCTATTTTTCTTTTAGCACTTTCTCAAATACTTTTGCTCATTCTTGCAGTTGTTGCACCAGGTTACGCAAGTCAAGTTTTAAAAATTAGCATTGAAGATTTTCCAATGCTCTTTATTGCGCCTGCAGCTCTGGGTGTTTTGGTGGGTGCTCTTTTTCTTGTCAATCTTTTTCATAAATTTTCACGTCAAAAAATAATGACTTTTGGTCTTTTTCTTTCAGGTTTTGTGATGATGCTTCTTCCTTTTGGAGAAAGAATTGCAGCAAGGGATATTGTTCAAGTTATGAATATGTCACTTCCACATATTATTGATATAACAACTGAGCATTTGCTTGTTGTTCTGGCATTTATTTTAGGACTCGCAAATGCTTTTGTTTTTGTTCCATCAAATACTATTTTACAAGAAGAAACAAGTGATGAACTTCGTGGTAAAATATATGGAGTATTAAATGCGCTTGTTGGGCTATTTTCACTCTTGCCAATTTTGCTCGTAGGAAGTTTGTCAGATATAATTGGTGTCGATAAAGTAATAATTGGCATTGGAGTGGTACTTGTTAGTCTTGGCCTATCACGATTAGTATTTGATCTTTAATATGGAATATCTCATTGTCGTATTGTTACTTTGTTTGGTTATTTACTTTTTTTCACTTCACGTACTCGCAAAAGAAGATCTTATTTTTGTTCGTAAAAATATTACTCTTGAAGCACTTTTTAATATCTCTTTTAGTGTTTTACTCGTTGGTTTATTATTATCCCGAGTTGTTTATGTTGCTTTGAATTTTGAAGTTGGGTATCTTAACCCACTTGTTTTTTTCCTCTTTCCATATTACCCAGGGCTCTCCTTTGTTGGTGGAGTGGGTGGGGGAATTGTTTTTCTTTATTTACTTGGGAGAAAAAGAAAGTTTCCAACTGGAAGAATTTTTGATTTTTTTGCACTTTCGTTACTTGCAGCACTACCGCTCGGATTTTTGGGTACACACCTACTTCTAGGGATGAATGATCTTTTTTCAGGACTCCTGATGCCAGTTATTTTTTTAGCAACAGTTATATTTTTTGCAAAGATATTGTTGCCATTAAACGTCAGAGGTGAAGTCAAGGACGGGAGTCTTGGGAGTCTTGTTCTCACCCTCATTTCTATTACATTGTTCTTAGCAAATATTTTGAATGTGAAAG
>JAUPUR010000015.1 GCA_030917445.1 Patescibacteria group bacterium
CAACACTTACACTGGGTGCAGATCCTGATATTGTTTCATACAACGGAAGTTCTACACTCATGTGGACTTCAACAAACACCACTTCTTGTACTGGTACCAATGGATGGACAGGAACGAAATCCCTCAGCGGCAATCAAAGTACTGGACCACTGACATCAGCAAAAACATATACACTAACATGTATCGGCCCTGGTGGATCAATTACTCAAACTACGACAGTTAACGTCATGTCACCTCCTACACTTACGCCTACTCCCACGCCGACACGTACTCCAACACCGACATCAACTCCTGTGCCAACGAATACACCTATGCCAACAGCTACCCCTGTCCCTCAGGCAACTCAATTTAATGTAACTGCTTTTATGCACGGCATCGGTAACTCTGGAGACAATGCCAATCCCAACTCCTTTACATTAAGCAACAAAAATCCCGTCAGACAACAAAGAAAAGCGGTTCTGGAGATATTTGATGCAAACAACAATCTCGTTCTCACTAAAGAAGGAATTCTCAACTATTCTGCAACCGCAGGAAACTTTACCGGAATAATTAATGCAGGCACCACACTAACTGCAGGAGTTTATACTGTCAAAGTAAAAACGCCTCAGTATCTCAAGAAATTGTTCCCAGGCTTTGTTACA
Organism: Patescibacteria group bacterium; assembly: GCA_030917445.1. GTDB lineage: Bacteria > Patescibacteriota > Microgenomatia > Levybacterales > UBA12049 > JAUPUR01. The sequence goes on from JAUPUR010000015.1 coordinate 642, forward strand.
GTTACTCCAGGCCAAACAATTTCTCTTGCAACAGTAACCTTTGTTACGGGAGATGTTGTAACAGATAATGCACTCAATATTCTTGATTACAATGTCATTGTTGGATGCTACAGTGATTTCGCACCTGCGATCTCATGCACTGCTCAACAAAAATTAGACGCAGATCTCACAGATGACGGTAAAGTAAATCAATTTGATTACAACCTTTTCCTCAGAGATTTAACAGTACAGAATGGTGAATAAAAATAATTACACTCATTGACACCTCTAACTCACATTGATACGCTAAATGTGTACAAATCTATGAAAGATCTACCAAACATACTTGCTCTTCTTTTTCAAAAAAAAACACTCCTTTTAACTCTCATCACCCTTTCTCTTTTGACTTTTGTACTCAAAGGAAATCCTCAGATGGTTGAAAAAGCATATGCTGCAAATACAAATCTCACAGTTTGTACCTATAAAAGTGGAGCAGGACTCATCAATGCCAATGTCACAATATCTGGATACAGTACCGTTGCAACAGGCACAGATGGTTGCAACAATTACAACTTTGTCAGTGGAAAAAGTCTGACAATTACTGCAGCAGCAAGTAGTTATTACACTCAATCAAGAACAATCACCCTTACTTCAGCAACTCAACGTGAAAATTTCTACCTTCAAGCGGTCCCTCCCCCTGTTCAAAATACGAGTCTAACTGTTTGTACCTATAAAAGTGGAGCAGGACTTATCAATGCCAATGTCACTATTTCGGGATACAATACCGTTGCAACAGGCACAGATGGTTGCAACAATTACACATTTAACCAGGGTAAATCCCTATCAATCACTTCTGCTGCTAGCGGTTACTATTCTCAAACACGAAACGTCTCTCTCACCTCTACAACACAACGTGAAAATTTCTACCTTCAAGCGGTCCCTCCCCCTGTTCAAAATACAAATTTAACAGTTTGCATATATAAAAACGGAGGAGGCTTGATAAGTGGAAATGTTACAATCAAAGATTATAATACTGTTGCGACAGGTTCAGATGGCTGCAATAGTTATGTCTTTACCCAAGGAAAAACACTTTCCATTACTGCAAAAGCAACCAACTATACGCAACTTCAAAGGAATGTAAAGTTAAGTTCTGCAACACAGCGTGAGAATTTCTATTTAACCCCAAGTTGCTATTCTATATCAGGAGAGGTTTTTTATGATGCAAATCAAGATGGTTCAAAAGGCGGAACGACCTCAGAACCATTTGTATCTGGTGCAGGTGTAACACTTTCTGGAGGGTATTCTGCAACGACAGATTCAGTAGGTAAATACAAATTTTCATGTGTCGCTCCAGGGAGTAGAACCCTCAAAGCAAATAAAACCAGCTATACTGGTTTTTCAGGTTCAGTAAATATTACTCAAAATGTTTCAAGTCTGAGACTTCCCCTAAGAAAAACAGTCGTCACCCCTAGTGAATATATTCTTACTGTCAAAACGCTTGCTGCAACAGGTCAGTCTGCACCAATTTCAGGAGCATCTGTTTATGTTTGTCCAACTGTTGTAACCGGTACAGGCGCTGGTGTTTGTCCAAGTGGAGAAACAGACAGCTCAGGAATAGCAAGAATAAAACTCAGTGCTGCAGTTACAAGTGTAAGCCTCACTATCTCAGGAAGAAAAGGCTCTCTCAGTGGTGAAGTCGAACTTGCAAAAGGGACAACACTTCCAAGAACTGTGACAATGACACTTCAAGCTCCAAAAGAAGATTTCAAAATAACAGGAAAAGTAACTAATATAGCAGGAACAGCAATAACAAGTGCAACAATTAAGGCGACAAATGTCTCAACAGGAAGAATTTTTTCCACAAGCTCACTAAGTACTGGAATTCTTGGTTCTTATACGCTTAATATAACTGAAAAAGGCACTTATTCACTTGAAGCAATTACTTCTGCACCCAATTATCAAGGCTCACGGTCTCTTCCAAATATTGTTTTCAATGATACTTCCCCACTATCAGTGACACGCAATTTCACACTGTCTGCAGCCACTGGAAAGTTTGTCATCAAAGGAACAATTACCGAAGCTAAAACAGGCAAAGTTGTCAGTGGTGCAGGAATACATCTCCATAATAAAACAAAAAACAGCTATATTGTTGCATCAAGTAACACGAGTGGGAAATATGCGGTCTTTACAGATGAAGAAGGAACATATGAGCTTGAAGTCACCCCTGGACAAAGTACACAACTTCAGGGTGCATTTTCTCGACCAGACTTTGTCTTCAACAATTCAAGTGCAAAGGAATTATCACGAAATATCACACTCCAACCCAAAGTAGTATCAACGACCCCGTCCCCGTGCGTTGCCAACAGTAGTCTCTGTATTACCCCTTCGGTTTCAAAACAAGTGAAAGGAAAAATTATCAATAGTAATAACTCACTCTACAAAGGAACCTTTGCCATAAGCTTAAGGAATACAAGAACAGGCACAACTGCAAATCGAACAACTTCCAATGGAACTTTCGTATTTGACAATCTCAGTAGTACAAAAGAAACATATACTCTTACTGCCACACCCCAAGACAACTCAGTCATATCCTCTGCCAATCCTTTAACTGTAACCGTTGATGCAGGACAAACTTATGCAGCAACATTCACTGTATCAACATCATCAACAGAGCCTGAACCATCTCAGACTGAAGAAAACCCAGGCATAACTCCTGTAGTCACATCCAGTCCAAGTATCACAAATTCACCAACTCCTTCTTGTTACACTATTTATGGAGATGTATTCCTTGATGCAAATGGAAATGGACTAAAAGACGGTGGCTCAAATGAACCTTGGATAAAAGATGCTCAAGTATCGCTCACAGGCGTAACCTCATCTCAAACAACGACAGAGACAGGTGATTTCCGCTTTAACTGTGTCACTGGAAACAACCTAACACTCAGCTTTACAAAAAGTGGTATTCAAACTCTCCAAAAAACAGTAAATGCTTCAACTACAACTTCTTCGATAAGAATTGCAATGAAGCCAATGACTATTTCTACACCTACAGCAACTCCCACTGTTATTACTGCTACTCAGATCCCAACTGGTACTACCAACCCTACTCCCAGTACTAGTACTACTCCTGTTATCCCAAATAATAAAGCAACACTTAATTTGCAAATTGGATTACAAGGAATTGGAAGTATTGGTGATACAGCGTCGCCTGAACTCTCAACATTCAGCAATAAAAATCCATTCACCATAAAAAGAGATCTAACTGTTAATCTCTTCAACACCGACAACATACAAGTACAAGAACTTAAAGGAAATATCACATATAATTCAGACTTAGGATTATTTACTGGAACTATCGAAACAGAACCACTTACATCAGGTTTTTATCGTATCAAAGTAAAAACAGGACAAAATCTTAGCAGAGAATACTTACTTATCTTTTCATTGCGAGAAGGACAATCGACCCAACTCCCCCCTTTAACGGTCATTGCGGGTGATGTAAATGATGACAATGTCTTAGATATCCTTGATTATCACCTCATAGCCGAATGTGTGAGCGATTTCAGACCTGCGGTATCTTGTAAAGAAGGATATTCTCTAAAAGCTGATTTAAATGATGATGGAAAAGTTAATCAAGTCGACCTTAACTTAATTTTACGAAATTTTTATTTTAGAAGAGGTGATTAAGTTAGCTCTTGCAAAGCCATCAAAAACCCTTCTATAATAAATTCAGATACCGTATGTCTAAAAAAACTCTCGCACTTATACTTGTACTTCTTGGTCTAACAATTGTTCTTGTAGTGATTGCCGTTATGACACGTACTCCAAAGACAACCCCAGCAATGCCAGACTCTACCACTGTTGAGACTACAGGCACTCCAACTCCTATTGTTGGCAATACTGTTCTTTCAATGACTCCCAACCCCGTCACAGCAGCTCAGACTGGTTCAGCAGCTGCAACTGCGGAAGTCCTCATCAATACCAATGGAGATCTTGTAACAGCTGTACAACTTGAAATTGCATATGATCCCAAAGTACTTACCAATATGCGAATCAGTCCTGGCTCATTTTTCTCAACTCCAAATGTTCTCCCAGTTGGTGGTGTCAATGCCTCTACTGGTCGTATAACGTTTATGCTCGTACCAAGTAATATTCGTGAAGCAAAAACTGGTGAAGGCACCGTTGCAACACTCACATTCACTCCCAACTCATCATCTGGAGCCACATCAACGGAGATAACAATTCTTGAAAAATCTCTTGTATCTGCACGAGGACTAACACAATCAGTTCTTAAATCATCCAGTGGGACAACTGTCACCCTTCCTACATCTGCTCAATAATATCGCTTATTCTTTGAAATAAGTCCGGGCTTCTCCCACTAAATAAAGTGATCCTGTAAAAATCACCAACGTATCCTCTTTTAATTTATCTTTCGCTATTTGCACCGCCTCTGGGACAGAATCTGTTATAACGATGTTTTTTCTATATCCTTTTTTCTTAAAGACAGATTCAATAACCTGAGGCTCAATTGCTGCAAGATAGTCAGTGTCAGTTGGTGTTGAGAATTTTGTGAGAATAACTTCATCAGCAAGCGGTATAATATTTTCAATCATTACTTCGATCTCTTTCTGTTTTTTAAAAGATAAAATAAAAACCTTTTTAGTATTTTTATAATACTCTCGAAGTGATGTTAAAAAACCATTCATTTTCGCTTGATTGTGTGCTCCATCTAAAATAACATTTTTATTGATAATCTCAAATCTCCCTGGAAAATATGAATTTGCCAGAGCAAACCGCACATTTTCTCCACTGACGACAAAATTTTCAAGCTGTGAGACTGCCTCAATCGCAAGAGTCGCATTATCGATCTGAAATAGTCCAGGCAATGAAACTTCAATATTATCTGATCGAATTTTCCCATGTGTCCATGAAAAAATAGATCCATTATTATTTGAACTGACAATTTCATAGTCAAAGTCCTTACCCAAAAAAGAAGATGTTATTTTTTTTGAATGAACTGCATCTGTAATAATTCTCTGCAGTGTTGGTTGTGTAACACCAGTCACAAGATGCATCCCCTCTGAGATAAAGGAAACCGCCTCTGTAGCAATTAACTCAACAGTAGATCCTAGAATGGCAGTGTGATCAAGAGAGATATTTGTGAGAACCCCAACAAGAGGAGTTAATACATTTGTTGCATCAAATCTGCCTTCAAGTCCAACTTCAACCACAGCAATATCTATTTTTGCTCGCTGAAATGACAAAAATGCGCAGGCAATGAGAACCTCAAAATATGAAGGTGCACCAATTTTACTTTTACGCATCTTTTCAACAACTGGCTCAATCTCTTGTAGATACTGTACAAATTCACCGTCTGTTAATACTTCACCATCAATAAAAATGCGCTCACTGACTTTTTCAAGATGTGGTGAGATCGTCAAACCTGTTTTATATCCTGCTTCTTTGAGAATTTGAGAGATGAAATACGCTGTAGAACCTTTACCCGATGTTCCACTGACATGTATGGACGGATAACTTTTATGTGGATTTCCGAGATGCTCAAGAAGTATTCTCATTCGCTCAAGTGGATCAATCAATATGCTATCAGCCTCAATTCGAGCAAAAGTTGTCGGTCTAATAAGTGAGTAAAGAAAAAGCTCTGCTTCTTTAAATGTCTTAATCATGAGGCGATTATACTATAGTAAAAAAATAAAAAAACACCCTCATTATTTTACTGATATAATAAATACATGTTAACACTTCTTAAATCAACTCTTTTGTCACATTTACGAAAAAATGCTCAAAAAGCTCTCTTAAAGTCTCAACCTACCATCATCGGTATAGCAGGATCCGTTGGAAAATCCTCTACTCGAAATGCTCTTGAATCTGTTCTTAAAGAACAGAAAAAAACTCTTTCAGTTGGTAATTCCGAAACTGGAATTCCTCTGGGTATTCTAGGCATGAGACCAAGTTCGTACTCGAAAAAAGAATGGCTTCAAATGGCCGCGAAAGCATCGTTTTCCACAGATTTTCTCAAAGACACTGAATACTTAATTGTAGAAATGGGAATTGATGACCCCTTCCCTCCTAAAAATATGGAGTATCTTCTAAGCATTCTCAAACCTCATATTGCAATTTCACTCAATGCAACTGCGACACATACAGAACAATTTGAAAAATCACTCACAAACAGAGAAAAAGAACTTCCAGATGAGAAAAAGAGAGAGATAATTATTGATAAAATTGCTCTTGAAGACACCAAAATTATTACTCAATCAGATTGTCGTCTCGGCATCTACAATGCAGATGATCCTGATGTTTCTCGTCACATTAAAGATAAAGTACCAAGTTCAACTGTACTTAAAACATTTGGCGATAAAAATACCAATGATATCTCTTATGGCCAACATTCCGTAAGCCTTGATGGATCTGTTTTCAAACTCTTTGTAAAAATAGATGATAAAAGAGAAGAAATATCTCTCTCATTTAAAGACTATGTTTTACCAAAGGAATATCGTGAAGTCTTCGCAGCAACAGTCCTTGTTTGCCTGGATCTAGGGATTTCTCTTCCAACAATTATTTCATCGCTTGAAAAAAACTATACTCTGCCCAGAGGAAGATCCAGCCTTCTTGAAGGAATTGAAAAAAGCAGTATTATTGATTCATCATATAACGCATCAAAAGCTTCAGTCAGCGCTTTTCTTGATTTGGCAAATACACTCAAAAAGGAAACAGATAGGCCTCTTGTCTTTCTCTTTGGTGATATGAGAGAGCTGGGAAATGAATCAAAAATTGAACATGAAGACATAGCACAAAAAATTATTGGGGTTGTTGATCATCTCTATTTAGTTGGACCACAAACACGAGAGTTCATTCTTCCAGTTGTACAGCAAAGTGAAACATCATTTAAAGAAATACGCTGGTTTGATAATGCAGTAAGAGCAGGTGAATTTATGAGGGAAAACCTCCCTAAAAATGCAATTGTTCTCGTAAAAGGTTCACAAAATACTATTTTTCTTGAAGAAGCAGTTAAATTAATTCTCAAAAATAAAAGCGATGAAAAGTTACTCTGCAGACAAGATGACTACTGGATGAAGATCAAATCTTCATAAGATACTGTGGGTAGCCGTGGAATCGAACCACGCGCCTCGTTCTTATCAGGAACGCGTTCTAACCGATGAACTAGCTACCCGAAGAGCTTTATTTTAGCAGATCTTGTGCCTCTTTGGGAAGC
>JAUPUR010000069.1 GCA_030917445.1 Patescibacteria group bacterium
AGCACTATCTTGTCTCCATCTTTCATATAATAATTCCCAAAATCCAAGTTATCTGAACCATTTACTGTCATTCTTATATTTGAACCGAAAGAGTTTATATCCTTATTCCAAATTTTAAAAAACTCACTGAGTTTTGTATCTCTTCCTCGGACTACTGATGAAAACTCCAAATGGATAACTCCTGATTGTGCATCTTCGTCGTGAGTGTGAATTGGATTATGAACTGCACCAAGTCCAATGTTTGCGGGAATTTCTACTTTTTCTCCTTTTATATATATGGAAAGCTCAGGATGCCAGTGAATTCCATTTCGAGAAATTATTTCTGATTCATAAGGATTTTCCACACTATTAGATGAGGGTTTACCTGAATATACGAAATAAACAAAAACCCCAATGACTAAGATGGCTAGTGTCCATATCCAGATATTTTTGTTCTTTTTCTTGTGCTTATTTTTCATAATCATAATCTCTTACTTTTAATTCTCAGTGAGTTCGACACAACTGACACTGATGACATCGCCATTGCAAATCCTGCAAATACTGGATTAAGTAACCAGCCAAAAATTGGATAAAAAACTCCAGCGGCAAGAGGGATTCCTACAATATTGTAAATAAATGCCCAAAAAAGATTTTGTTTAATTCCGCGCATTGTTATTTTTGATAACTTTATTGCTTTTACAATTTTTGAAATATCTCCACCCAAGAGCGTAATTCCTGCTGATTCAATAGCAACATCAGTACCTGTGCCCATAGCTATTCCCACATCAGCTTGAGCCAGTGCAGGAGCATCATTTACTCCATCACCCGCCATAGCAACAATATGTCCTTGGGATTGCAGTTCTTGTATTTTTAATAACTTATCTTGAGGTAAGACATGGGCAACAACTTCATCTACTCCAACAAGAGATGCGATGTGTTTCGCTGCTTTCTCATCATCTCCTGTGAGCATCACTACTTTAATTCCAAGTTTATGAAGAGCATTAATGGCTTCTTTTGATTCAGGCTTTATTTCGTCTGCAACCATTACAAAACCAAGAACTTTTTCTTTTGTAGATATAATGACAGGTGTTTTACCTTGAGATGTAAACTCTTCTAGTAATGTTTGATCAAAAGAAAGATTTAAATCTTTCATAAGTTTTGTATTACCAACAAAATATTCAATCTGCTTAACAGACCCTTTTAGACCTTTTCCTTGAATTCCTTCAAAGTTTGAAACTTCTTGTATAGGGATATTCTTCTCTTTTGCATAGTTCACAATTGCGTGTGCGATTGGATGTTCAGATTTTTTTTCTAGTGTTGCAAGTATTCCTATCAAATCTTCATTACTCATATCTGAGCTATTTTGGATATCAACAAGTGTCGGTTTCCCAATTGTTATCGTTCCTGTTTTATCCATCATGACAGTGTCAACTTTATGTAATTTCTCTAACGTAGCCGCATCTTTAATAAGTATTCCTTCCTTTGCCCCCTTACCAACCCCCACAATAATTGCAGTTGGTGTGGCAAGTCCAAGTGCACATGGGCAGGCAATAACTAATATTCCAACAAAGGATACAAGCCCAAATGAAAGAGCTTGTGAGAATCCGAGTGAACCAGTTCCAAATGCTAACCATACACCAAGAGTGACAAAAGCTAAGACGAGAACTATCGGCACAAAAACACTTGAAATCTCATCAGCTAATGCTTGGATAGGAGCCTTGCTTCCTTGGGCTTCTTCAACCATGTGTATAATTTGAGCCAGCAATGTTTCTGAACCAACTTTTGTGGCTTTAAAAACAAACGATCCACTTGTATTAATTGTTCCTGCCACTACACTATCCCCAATCTTTTTCTGTACTGGCATTGGCTCTCCTGTTACCATTGATTCATCAACAAAAGATGATCCCTCATCAATGACTCCGTCTACTGGAATCTTCGTCCCTGGCTTAACAATGATTAAATCTCCATGCTTAACCTCATTTATAGAAATCTCTACTTCCTTACCTTCACGCATAACCAAGGCTGTTTTCGCTTGAAGATTTAAAAGTTTTTCTATCGCATCTCCTGTTTTAATTTTTGAACGAGCTTCTAAGTATTTACCAAGAGCGATAAAAGTTATAACTACAATTGTCACATCGTAATAAGTGTGATCTACATTTATAAAAGGCCTGAGTGTTTCTTCAAATGCACTGACAGCAAAACTATATAAAAAAGCGGCAACAGTACCTATACCAATAAGTGTATCCATATTGGCTTTGCCGTATCTTAAGAAACGATAAAATCCCAAAAGATATGGTTTCCCCACAACAAAGAGAGTATAGGTCGCAAAGATAGGTAGGAGGTGGTGAAAAAATTCTTTGAGTGGGTGGCTCATCATAGGGGCAATACTGTACTGAGCAAGAATATCCCAAGTCATGACGAAAACACTGAAGATGGCTAATGGAATAGCCGACATGACTTTAGATTTCATTTCTTTTATCTCTTCAAGCTTTTCTTTCTTTGACTGATTTAATCCTAAATGCTCAGCATGTTCGTTTTCGCTCATACCCATAGAATTCGCAGACATACTTTCCATACTATGATCCATGGGTGCTATCAAAGAATACCCAAGCGGTTCCAATTTCTTATTAAAAGATTCAGCGTTAGTTTTTGAACTATCAAAAACAATCTTTGCGTTCTCGGTACCATTGTTTACTGAAATATCTTCCACTCCATCGATTTTTTTTACTGTTCTTTCAATAATACTTGCACACGAAGCACAATGCATACCTTTAATTTTGTATATCTTTGGAGTATTCATAAATTATTTTCGTTTAAGCTGATAAACTTTTAAAATTTCTTTAGTAGCAACATCGACTTTGCCACTTTTAATTTGGCCAACAACACAATGACCAAGGTGACTCTCAAGGAGAATATCCTCAATACTTGAAAGACCTTGTTTTACGGCAGAGGTCTGGGTGATGACATCGATACAGTACTTTTCTTCTTCAATCATTTTTTGGATACCTCGGACTTGTCCTTCAATTTTTTTGAGCCGTGTTATGAGTTTTTGTTTATCTTTATGCATGAGACTATTATACCCCTATGGGGTATAATAGCAAGTTTAAAAATGTCAGTTTACTAGAGTAATCTTTTTTTCCTTCAATATCAGCCTACTCCTCAAATGTCCCATCAGTTCACGCTTCTCTAGCGGTGTGCCTTCTCGTAGCACATACTTGGCATACTCTCTTGTGTTCACATCATCTTCGTTGATTGAGTATTTCGGTGTGCCTTTGGTTGCCAGTCGTTGTAGTCTATTGAATCGCTTGACCTCTTCTTCAAGTTTGATTCGCATACCCAGTTCGTTGATGCTTGCTTTGTCTATGACTTTGAACAGCTCCTCAATCAATTCTTCCTCTCGTATGTACTTATTCCTGCAATTTTTATCTCTTGCCTTGGAGCATGAGTAGTAGACATACTTAGCGGTCGTACCATCTTTGAGTTCCTTGTACTTCTCTTGTGCCGTTATTCCTGATTCGCACATACCGCAAGTAAATAGTTTAGTAAATGCGAACTCTCGATTTTCTCTCACAATCCTATCTCGCCTTAACTGTTCTTGTGCCCGAGTACACTGCAGTTGCAGCGCAGTGAAAACTGCGAAGGATAGCGCACAAACTGCTTTGTGCGCGTGAGGATTCGAAAGACGGAGCCATGTCGATTTTTGCGAGACAGGCGAGTCGGGGTCGAAAGTTCTTATGAGCGAAGCGAATTAGAAACTTGTGACCGAATCTCTCATCCTCTGCATAAAATTTAAAAAGAGTTAGTATTTTCTCATCACACCGACAACAACAGCCACGATGTTTAGGCTTTCTGTCGGGTGGATGTCTTTAAAGTTTTTGTTTGCAGCTCTGAGGAATATTTTCTTTCCGTCTGTTTTGAAATATTTCATTGTAAATTCTCCATCAACTTCGGCGATAACTATCTGTCCGTCTTTTGCTTTGTTTGTTCTTTCAGCGAGAACAAAATCGCCTTTGGCGATGTGTGCGTCGATCATGGAGTCTCCGTCTACTTCGAGTATGTATGTAGAATCTTTTTTCTGTATCAATAGGTCTTCGAGGTTCGTCGTGTCTAAGACCTGCTCTTCAGCAAAAGAGGGAAGTCCGGCTTTGACAGAGCCGAGCATCGGTATCTCTCCAAAGATTTTGTTGGGTATGAGTTTGCCAACAGAGTCTTTTGTTACCAGACCAGCGTCGATCATTTTGTTTACTAATCTGTAGACTGCATTTTTAGATTTGAATCCAAAGATTTTCATCATCTCTGAATAAGACGGCATGCGTTTTTTTGATTGGTAGAAGCCTGTGATTTTATTTTGGTAACTGTTATCCATATCTTAGAACAATGATAACATTTTCGTAAAGAATCCTCTCTCTTGTCCGTATTGGAGGATTTGTCTCTTTAGGAATTTGTGTCTGCGAGATTCGATAAAGTAGTTTTTGCCCTGTAAGATTTTGATGTCGATGATCCTGTTTATTTTTCTGATTTCTTTCTCCAATGATTTTACATATTCGTTTTTTGACATAAAATATTTTAATTAATACTTATAAGGTTTAATGTTTTTAGTATATGTGAACGAACGTTCACATGCAAATTAAAGATGGGGAAAACTTATTTTATTTTGACTCAATAATAAAATTTACTTTATATGAAAGAAAAAATCAGCTTTTTGTTTGACCGGACAGCTTATTTATGAGATAACATATACGAACCAACGCACAAACCACATGGAACAAAGAGAAAACCTTACGGTCGCAGACTGGTTCCAGTTCTTACTTCTTGAAAAAAGTCGAGAAGAAGAGTGGAAAAAGATCACTGATAAGTTTCCGGCGGAGCAAATTCTGCAAGCCTACATCGACATGCCTGACGGAGATCTAAAGCAGATAGTTGCCATTTTGATAGAGGATAACTATCTGTTGTTTTCGTCCACTCCTGTATTTAAGGAGGCCATCAAATCCACTGGTCGTTATCCTAGGCAACACGAAGAAGAGGGTCGATTCCCACTTTGAAGAACATGATGATATTGCCCAACAGAAGGCGCCCCTAGGGG
>JAUPUR010000070.1 GCA_030917445.1 Patescibacteria group bacterium
TAGCGTTTCACTGCAAAGAAACATTGTCGTCATTGTTCTTGTTATTCTTTTGGTAATACTTATACTAGATATTATAATTGTTGAAAGAAAAAAATTAAGTAGAATTCTCTCACATAATTTAGATCATGTTATTTTCTTTGCTACACTGCTCATTATTGCGATTATTATTAGTCGTGGAGGAATACTATGAGAGAAAAATCACATAAACATTCATATTATTATTTACTAGTTGGACTTATTCAAGTTGTAGGGCTTCTCTTAGTTATTGCAGCAGGTGGAAACAAGCAAATTCAACTGACATTTATTGTTTTAATAGCAGTTTTATATGTTTTTTGGGGAGTAATTCATCATAAAATTCATCATGATCTTCATACAAAGATTGTTGTCGAGTATGTCGCGATGGCTTCACTTGGAATAGCGCTTATGTATCTTCTTCTTCAGTAGACTTATACAGTATATTTTTTAAGATTTTTATTCCTCATTGCCTCTATCTGCATCATTACAATTGAAGTAATAATTTTTGGATACTTGTTCTTATAGTGTTTGTTATAAAAGATTTTCATTGAATCAAAACGTGCATTTTGAGATTCGATTTTATCTTGTAACTGTGCTTTTGTAATATCTTGTGATTCTTTGCGAATACCCATAGTCGCTCCTTTAAGATGAATTGTTGAAACTTCTGGAACGTAATAAATTTTCAATCCAGCTTTTTTGATTCGATAACAAAAGTCTAAATCTTCACCATAGAGGAAAAAGTCGCCATCCCACCAACCAACTTTTTCTCCGACCCATCGAGGCATAATCATGAATGCTCCAGCTAATGCATCAATTTCGTGTGTTTTCTCCATTTCTTTTACATAAGTCATGTTATAACTGCCAAAAAGTTTTGTGCCGGGGAATATCTTTGCAAGTCCCGAGAAATGACAGAAAGAATTCCAAGGAGTAGGAAATCCTCTATGTGTTGCATCATCGATTTTTCCATTTCTCATTATGAGCTTACATGTTGCAGCACCTGCGTTAGAATGATTTTTCATAAAATTGATCATGTATGGAAATACATTCTCATTTACAATGGTGTCATTGTTAAGAAAAAGGACATATTCACCATCGGTTTGAGGGAGACCTGCATTGTTTCCTCTTGAAAAGCCTAGTCCAACAGGATTGAGAGTGAGATGGAATTTTTTTATCGTTGTCTTTTTTGCATATGATTTGAGTATTTCTTGTGATCCGTCGCGTGACCCATTATCAACCAATGATACTTCGTATGTTCCATTTGCAACTTCTTCTGGATAACTTTTTTCAATAGATTGCAACGCATCAATGGTTACTTGTGGAGCATTTCTATTGACCATGACTATGGATAAGAGAGACTTTTTATTTTTCATATTTTTATTGTACATTTTTAAATGCTTTTAAGTATGTCTCATAGAGGTAAGAGTTTTTTAAAATTTTTCCAATGACAATAAGTGAGAGTGCTTTCGTACGGAGTAAAAATTTCACATACTGATATTCAAAGGACGTTTTATGTTTTTTATAAAAATAAGGAAGGTACTTATAGATATGTATTATCGCAAAAGCTCTATTTGTGCTACCTTGATGTTTGTGTTTGAGGGTAATATCATGGAAGTAAACACATTTTAGACCAGCTTTTTTGATTCGATAGCAAAGTTCCATATCTTCAGTGTACATCCAGATTTTCTCATCAAATCTTCCTATCTTTTCAAAGACATCCTTTTTAATCATAAATAGCGCTCCTTTGATCCAGTCGACCTCTTTGATTTGAGATGGGTTTTTGTCAACAAATCCAAATCTTTGAAGTCCTAAAATAAAGAGTGTAAAGGTGAAAAGAGAGTAGAATTTACCAGTGGAAGGTTGATCTGTTCCATCTAGGTTGAGAATTCGGCCACCAAGAACGCCGATTTCAGGATGATCTTGGATGTATGTAAGCATTTTTCTTATACCATCATCCTCAATAGTTGTGTCGTCGTTGAGAAAGAGAATATATTCACCTTTCGCTTTTTTGACGGCAAAATTATTTCCTGCACCAAATCCTGCATCACTATTATTTTCAAGAAGTGTAAAATTTTTATATTTAATTATTTCCTTTTCTAAAATCGATATTGAATCGTCTTGAGAAAAATTGTCTACGAGAATGAACTCAAATACATTTTTTTCAAATTCTACTTGATAATTCTTCCACAAGGCAGCCATACACAAAATCCCTTGTTGAGGTTTTTTATGATTAATTGAAATTATGCTTAATGTCATATTTTAAATTGTGACAGAATTTCTTTGTCAGTAACAGTAAATCTTTTAACTATTTTTCTTCTTTCATTAAGAACAAAAGGGAGTTTGAAGAGGGCTGCAATAAATCCTCTGAAAAAATTCATATTCCTATTTTTTAACATTGTTAGGAGGTGATAAGGGAGGAATAGAAAATGATTTTTGAGAAGATCTTTGTCGGTAATATTAAGCCAAACAAAAAAGAATTGATTACGAAAAGTCGTTTGAAGTACGTGGTTTGAAGAACTTGTTTTTTTTATCGAACCTTTCTTATGTTCATGAACGACTCGTGATTCTTTTTCAATCTTGACTTGGTATCCAATTTTTTGAGCGCGGTAGGAAAGATCTACATCCTCCCAATAATATGGTGCATATAGTTCTTGCAGTCCTCCTATTTTATTCCAGTAAGATCGTCTAAATGCTCCACTTCCACAATCAACCCATAGTGTTTTGTCATTTTTTAATTCACCATATGTATGAAGAAGAAAGCCTTTTTTCCACTCCCCTTCACCCCGTCCTCTGAGTGTTGAAGAATCTTCATCTTCATCTTCATCACTTTTGTTCACACTTCCAACAGCAAATATTTTATCGTTTTGAAAGTGTTTAAGAAGTGGTTGAATGAAATTTTTATCTGGAATAACATCGGTTCCAAGTAGAATGACAATATCATTTTTTGCTACCTTTACACCACGATTGACATTGACAGCAAATCCACCGTTGTAGTCGTTATCAAGAACAGTAAATGGAATAGAGATTTTTTTTTGTAATTCTTTAAGAAAAGCAATACTTTCATCTGATGAATTGTTATCAGTTACGATAAGCTCAACTTTATCTGAATCATAGGTAACAAGGGCATCAATAACGTGTGGAAGATTTTTCTTCAAAAGCTCCACAACATTAAATGTCGGTATGACAACGCTGACAGTCATAGAAGTATTATAGTCACTCTGCAGGTCATTTGTCATACATCAGGAAGAGAGAAGAGGCCATTGTTTGTCTTTGGGTGAGAGGAGTGGTTGAGAAAGAGGCCATTTAATTCCAATAGAAGGATCATCATACCGAATGCCCTTTTCAAACTCTGGTGAATAAAATTCTGAGACAAAGTACTCAACAAGCGTATTATCTTCAAGAGTTTGATATCCATGGCTAAATCCTTTCGGAATATAGAGCATTTTTTTGTTATTAGCATTCAGTTCAATTCCAAACCATTTTTTGTAGGTAGGGGAGTCTTCTCTCATATCGATAACAGCATCAAACACAGATCCTTGAATACAGTAGAAAATTTTTCCTTCTTCTTTCGGAGTGGTCTGGTGATGCATACCACGAAGTGTCCCTTTGTGTTTTGAAAATCCTTGATTGATCTGAACAATTGTAAAATCGATGCCTGCTTTCTGAAGTTCATTTTGGCAAAACATACGTGAGAAGGTTCCTCTATCATCTTCCCGAGGTTCTCTTGTAATAACATGAAGATCTTTGAGATTTGTAGGAGTGATTATCATGTGTTAAGTGCCCAAGCCAATCCTTTTTGACGGGCTTGATCAGCATATTCTTGAATTTGATTTGATGTAAATTCAAAAATATTATCATCCTTTATATTGTAGAAAGTGTTATACCAGCTTCCAGTAAAGTGGGCTGTATTTTTGAAATCAAGAACAGGTTTCCACTGGAGGTGAAAAAGAGCCTTATCACAGTTAAGTTTGAGTAGTCCAGCTTCATGAAAAGAAGTATCGGATTCGATCATGAACTTTTCTTCTACTGTTTGGAAGTCCCAGTGAGTACTGATAGCTTCAAGTAGCTCAAGAACAGTATGATTTTGATCAGCATTTGGTCCAAAATTAAATGGTTCACCAGTTATTTTAACTTTACTTTCAAAAAGTACTTGAGCTGCTCTGAGATATCCACTAAGAGGTTCGAGAACATGTTGCCATGGACGAGTGGAATTGGGGTTGCGTACTTTTACTTTTTGATTTTCGGACCATGCTCTCATGCAATCAGGAACAATACGATTGAGAGCCCAGTCACCGCCTCCTATAACATTTCCTGCTCTAACTGATACTATTTTGACTTTTGAATCTGGTTTATTGAAGTAAGAATGGAAATAGGTCTTTATTACAAGTTCTGCAGCTCCCTTTGATGCACTATATGGATCTTTCCCTCCAAGTGCGTCATTTTCTCTATATCCCCAAATCCATTCAACATTGTCATAGCATTTATCACTTGTGATCATAACTGCATGACAATCTTTGGTTAAAGTACGAAGTGACTCAAGTATATTGACCGTACCCATGATATTTGTGTTCATAGTAGACACTGGATCTTCATATGAAAAAGACACAATCGGTTGTGCAGCTAAGTGAAAAACGAAGTCAGGTTGTGTTTCTTTGAAAATATTTTTCATTTCTTCGAGATTGCATATATCTGCAAATCGATGATCAATTTTGTCAGTGAGCTTAAGTTCTTCAAAGAGAGAGGGATTAGTAGGGATATCTTTTGAAATACCAACAATATCTGCGCCAAGATGATGAAGCCAAAGTGTTAGCCATGTGCCTTTGAATCCAGTATTACCTGTAATAATAACTTTTTTTCCTTTAAATACGTCGTTGAACATAGTGGTGAAATTATGTGTTGTCGTTACCAAACTTTCCAAGGGATATCTCCCGTTGCCCATATTTTGTTGAGATCTTCAAGTTCTTTATTTGTATCTACTGCGTACCAAAATCCTTCGTGTTTATAAATAGAAAGTTGTCCTTCTGCAGCGATTCTTTTCAGTGCTGGATGTTCCATTTCTCCGGGTTTGAGATAATTTAAAAACTCTCTTTTATAGACTCCAAATCCTCCATTAATCCAGTCATTGAGGACAGGTTTCTCTTCAAAAGAAGATATTTTGTTGTCTTCAACAATATTAACAATACCGTACTTTGAACGAGGATGTACTCCAGTTATCGTACCAACAGTACCTTGTTTTTTATGGAATTCTACTACCTCTTTTATATTTAAGTCTGTGACTCCATCTCCGTATGTAAACATGAAATATGGATCATCTTCAGGGATATATTTTGAGCATTTAAGAATTCTTTCTCCAATTTGGGTGTCAACACCTGTGTCTACAAAAGTAATTTTAAAATTATCAATTTCTGGTCTACTTTCTAAGTGAAATGACATTTCATGTGTCTGTGTATCGAGTTCAAAGTCAGAAGTATATGCTTTTTGATTGAGGAAATAATCTTTAATGTACTCAGCCTTATATCCAAGTGCAAGTATGAATTCATTGAATCCATGATGAGCATAGATCTTCATGAGGTGCCAAAGAATTGGTTTGCCACCAACGCTTACCATAGGTTTTGGTTTGAATTCTGTTTCTTCTTTAAGTCTTGTACCCTGTCCGCCGCAAAGAATTATTGCTTTCATAAATATTTTATTTTCTGTAATCAGTATAGTGTACTGTTTGCGAAAAATAAAGAAGAGTTACCCCTTCTGAAAAAGATGATAGGCTTTTGTGATTGGATTGTCAATATTTATTAATAGTGTGTGTCGCGCGGGGGTTACCCCCCGCGCTGACAGTTGAA
>JAUPUR010000071.1 GCA_030917445.1 Patescibacteria group bacterium
ATGTTTTGTGTGTTAATTCATTGGTTATATCGATGGTATTTTCAAGATTGAGAGCAAGTAGAAGTGGTTCAAGATAATTTTCAAGTGAAGAAAAATACTTTGCTTTTTCGGGTTGAGTCATGTCCCAAAATACTTGTTTAAATGGCCCAAAAGCAAATTTCCTATTTTTATATAAAAATTGTTCCGCTGTTAAAGTGTCGTCTTTTTTTTCAACTGTCTTTAAGACATATGAATCAACTTCTTTTTTAAGATCATCTGGTAGTGACTCAAAGAATATATTTTGAAGTCCAGTTGCCAAATGAACCTCAACGGTATTATGTTTTGGAAACTTTTGAAAGTCGGACAATTCAAGCGTTGAAGCTCCATGCTGAACTGCGCCTGCGAGGCCATACTTTTTTTGGGCGAGACCCCCAATGTTTTCAAGGATTGAAAAATCAATATTCATTTTTTCAAGCGAGCCATCTGCTTTCACCTTTCCTCCATGAGAACTTCCTGTTTGGACACTGACTTTACTTAATCCGTTCTGTGGTATCTCTTTTAAATACAAGCTCATGAAAGTCTCAAAGTCTTCAACACTACTATTTTTATCTCCTATATGACCAATTTCTCCTCCGATAGAGATGTTATTTGCTGAATTCTCATGTGCTCTAATGAACTTTGTGAGCTGAGCTGTCACATGACTATTCATTTTTTGCTGATCAATGATTGATTGTTTTGATAAGTCAACGAGTGTTGAGGCATCAATATCAATATTGAGAAAGTGTGCATCAATAGCTTCTGAGATGAGATTTTCAATTCTTTTCATTTCCGCTGAAGAATCTTGTATAAAATGGGACATGCTTACTTGGAAATGATCACCTTGGAGAAAAACCGGTCCTTTATAGTCGGCCTTTAGGGCCCCTGCAAGGATTGAGCTTGCAAACTCTTGAGGTCGTTGATCAGTATACTCCATCTCTGATCGTGCAATCTCAAATATAACTGCGCCGATGTGATGTTTTTCCATAAGTTGGAAAATAGTAAACGCAGTTTCAAATGTCAGTGTCCGAATATTAAGTGCCGCCGATGAAAACTTTTTGTAATTTAACTTACTGATACTTTGATAAAGATTTTTATGTGATGATGGAGGACAGTGTTCTTGCGAGAGTGAGAGTATGAGTGATGAAAATTCTTGTTTGAGATTTTCATCATCACCAAAAACTGTATTGTAGATAAGCGTGTCGATAAAGATTTGTCTGAAATAGAGATGGTCTGTAATTATTACTGAGGAAGAAAAACGGAGGCATTTTTGTGCTTCCTGTAAATATTCTTCACGATTTTTCCATAACGATTGCATTCTCTAAAAGTATAGCATAGCGATGGAGTGATATAATGCATGTGATGATTGATCAGAGTGACATTTGGAAAAAACTTCAAAAGCGCTCACAAGAAGTTGAAGATACAACTCTTAAAGTTCTTTTTGAAGATAAAGATAGAGTTAAAAATTTTTCAATAACTCTTGATGAACTTTTTGTCGATTTTTCAAAGAATCTAATTACTTCAGCGATTCTTGATGATCTTTTAGAACTTGCAAAGACTGCTCATTTAGAAGAAAAAAGAGAAGCACTTTTCACTGGTGAAAAGATAAATACAACAGAAAAAAGAAGTGTACTTCATACCGCACTTCGTGATCTTCACTCAGAAGAGGTCCTTGTTGATGATAGTGATGTTCTTGAAAATATAAAGAAAGTACAAAACAAGATGGAGGGATTTTCTGACAATATCAGAAAGGGTGTAAGACGAGGTCATACTGGAAAAAATTTTACTTCAATAGTAAATATAGGTATTGGAGGATCAGATCTAGGTCCTAAAATGGCTACTGAAGCTCTTCGTTATTATTCTCAGCGAGAGATGTCATTTTATTTTGTTTCAAATATTGATAGTTCAGCAATTGATGAAACACTCCTTCGCTGTGATCCTGAGCGGACTCTTTTTATTATTGCGTCAAAAACATTTACCACAGAAGAGACAATGACGAATGCATTTACGGCAAAAGAGTGGTTGTTAAATTCATTGAAAGATGCGAGCGCAGTTGAAAAGCATTTTGTTGCACTTTCGACCAATAAAGACGCAGTTGAGTCTTTCGGAATTTCAAAAGAAAATATTTTTGAATTTTGGGATTTCGTTGGAGGAAGATACTCACTCCCTTCAGCGATAGGTTTGTCTCTTATGATCTCAATTGGAAAAGATCATTTCAAAGAGCTTTTAGAGGGATATGAAAGAGTCGATAGTCATTTCAAGACTGCACCATTTGAAAAAAATATTCCAGTTATCATGGCGCTAATTGGAATCTGGAACAACAATTTTCTTTCAATGCACTCACAAGCAATTCTGCCGTATTCTGAGTATCTTCGTTTCTTTCCGTCGTATCTTCAGCAGCTTGAGATGGAGAGTAATGGTAAGTCGGTGACAAAAGAAGGCGAGAGAGTGACCTATGACACAGGACAAGTTATCTGGGGAGAAGCTGGAACAAACGGTCAGCACGCTTTCTATCAGTTATTACATCAGGGTACTCAAAAAATCCCTGCAGATTTTATAGGGTTCAAGGAATCGTTGTTTAATCGGAGTGAGCATCAGAAAAAACTCCTTGCTCACTTTATTGCACAGACTGAGGCACTTGCTTTTGGGAAAAGTAAGGATGAAGTGGAAAGTGAAGGTATCGAGTCTTCACTTATTCCACATAAATCATTTGAAGGTAATAGGCCGTCTACGACATTTCTTTTTCAAAAGCTTACTCCTCAATCACTCGGAATGCTCATTGCGCTTTATGAACACAAAGTTTTTGTTCAGGGTGTGATTTGGGGTATTAATTC
Organism: Patescibacteria group bacterium; assembly: GCA_030917445.1. Classification (GTDB taxonomy): domain Bacteria; phylum Patescibacteriota; class Microgenomatia; order Levybacterales; family UBA12049; genus JAUPUR01. The sequence continues at coordinate 2,850 of JAUPUR010000071.1, forward strand.
TTTTGATCAAATGGGCGTTGAGTTGGGAAAATCACTGGCAAAGAAAATAGGGCAGGAAATCGAAGAAAAGCGTGTCTTTTTTAAACATGACATGTCGACACAAGGCCTCATAGAGAAAGTTATCGAGAAATAATTGTTATGGAATTTTCACTAACAGAGATTGAATATCCGCTTGATTTTAGAAAAGAAGATGCATACAAACTTGGGGAACATCTAAGGCTAAGACATAGTGTCGCAATTGTTGGGATGA
>JAUPUR010000072.1 GCA_030917445.1 Patescibacteria group bacterium
CTTTCGCCGGGGGAACTCCCAAGACAAACTAGAGAACGAGAGCTTCGTACACGTATGTACGAACTGCTCTTGAAAGAGACCACGGAAGCTGCCTACGCAGCACGCGGTGGAACCACCGCATCCGATAATCTCTTTTGAATGGGTACGGGTAATCCTCGTCATCAAACCTCATCTCTGCGGTGATGTACTCACCGTTTCCATGAGACGTGATTCGGACGAGGAGATCAATGTCCATCTCCTCTGATGTGCCAGAAAGTTCAGCCCACCCATCTGGGCGCTCTTCCCAGTGAGAGACCGCAAAGTCTCTCTCTGATAGATCTTCGGAAACTAAATCCCGAAGGGCTAGCGTTCTTTCATCGATCATGAAATCCCCCAAAAATACTAATGACCAAATGGTCATAGGTTCCCTATCTCAGGAACGAAAAAAGTCTTTCTCTTTTCACTCATGAGATAGTAGGTTGTTCCCCCGGCTTTCGCCGGGGGAACAACCAAGACAAATGCAGTTATCGTTACTGCGACCGGGCCTTGTACTGCTCATATCTTTCCTGGATCTCCCAGGATTGAAGAAAAAGCAGCTCCTCGCCAGTCCAAACGAGGAAATTATCGCTATTGTATTGAGGTTCTCCGTGAACCCCAGATTGAAGGTGAAGAACTTCCCCCGGACACATACGCCGAAGATGCGTGCTGTATCCAGCTGTGCGATACCCCCACTTCTCTGTACGAGACGGAGGAGTATAGCAAGACATGACGGTTTGAATTCCGCCGGTATCTTGATACTCGTTCCATTCCTGCGCCATCCCTTGATCAGGATGGATGTTTGCAGGTGAGAAAAGATCCGAATTAAACTTCGCCGGATACTTCACACCACACAACACACAGTTGTAGTCCGTTCCCACTTTCCCCTGATTGGGGCAAGGAACCTCCTCGAATTGATTCAGTGTCCACTCCCGATACCATGGATCGTCCTGGGGCTCAACGGTGAGCACGAGGGCGATCGGATCGGTCGAATCACGTTCTGCCACCAAAAGGGTCGTCCCCTTCTGAGTAACGTACAGGTCGGCCGCGTCGAGAACATCTGGCGGGATTGGGAAATCCCGCTTGCCAAGGGCAATCTTCCGATTGCCAACAAGGATATGTGGGTAGGGTTGCAGGATCACTGCAATACCTGACGACACATTCTCTCCAGCGAGCGTCCACAGCTTCATTTTCGTACCTTTCATGTCTCCTCATGGATAGCAAACCCAAAGGGTTATACTTGCCATCACCATGATGACAAGTCGCTATTTCATTTTGAGAAGAGCTGCTTGACAGGCAGCGAGATAATTTAAAAGTAACCATCTCGCTAACTACCAAAATAAGGTTGTTCCCCCGGCTTTCGCCGGGGGAACTCCCAAGACAAGTGAGCTAGTCCTTTCGAACCACCTCTTCGTAATTGATCATGCGGAACCTGCTATCGCGGGTTCCATCGAAGTAGCCAGTGCCCTGAGCCCTGACCACTCTTCCGGATGGGAAAGAGATCGTTCCCATCCCCTCGAAGACCTCCCGGAGGAAGTCATACATAGGGACCGAAACGTCCCGGATACCGCTGGCCATAGCCAGCAACATCCAGGGAAGAGTCGTATTCTCGCGATCCGGCGCGCCATCTTCCGCAGTGAGCGGAATGAGATCCTCGGGATTGTCCCGAGCGAGAATCTCGATAGCTCGCAAGAGGCGTTTCGCCCCGCCGTACCGGCGGTACGAAACATCGATCTTGTTCGGACTGGTACTCACCCAGCGGGCGAGCAGCTCCGGATGACGAGTGCCGATCGAGTTGATCAACGCGGCAGCGTCCGCGTCCGTCTTAATGACGAACGCTTCGTTAAGATGAACCGGCACATGTGCCGGTTCAATACTGCGTCCACGAACGAGTGTTCCTCCAAAAACCTTCATTTTTTCCCCCAATGGAACATGATCTACATCCACACATTGCGGATGGGTCTTTGACGAAGACCGAAAAACTTTATTTAAAGCTTATCGCTTCTCATCAAAAAGTCCTTGTCGGAGCGAGATTACTCCCGCTCCGACATGAGACCAAGCAAGTATTACGAGTAAAGTGTTTTTCGAATGAAATACAATATGTCGGAACGAACCGACAATGGCAATCTACCAAAATGGTACCACCGGAACCTGAATCCTTCCTCAGAGCCGAAAATAAATTCCCGGCTAGAAGAACGTGAGTAAAGATTGAGTCGAAATTGATTTTCGATCCCAACCTCAACCTTGATGTGTATGATGCACATACTCGACTGATCTTGGGTCAGCAGTAACTTGTGTCCACCAAATTTTCGGCGACCAACGCTTACTGTGTACCCTCTCTTTTCCAGGTCTTTTGTCATGAAATCGCGAACCGCGATTTCAACATCGGTACTATTCTTGATAGTCACAGTACACCCCTCGTACTTCTTGAACCAACGGTTCAAGGTTCCCTATCTCAGGAACGAAAAAAGTCTTTCTCTTTTCACTTATGAGATAGTAGGTTGTTCCCCCGGCTTTCGCCGGGGGAACTCCCAAGACAATTAGAATCACGTTAAGGTCTGACTCCATCAACCTTCTAGCACCCGTCGTGAAATCGTTTCGGATTCACGACGGAATCATCCTCAGTGCCAAACAAAGGCACCGGGTGTACTCCATTCGTCGAGTGCGTATGAAGCCATACGCGAGCAGGCTCAAGATTAGCGTAAGTCAGCTTCCTGACTAGTTCTCCCGCCCCCAGATAATCATTGGAGCGGTAGGGCAAAGACTCGAGCAACAGCGGATCGGTTTTTATATTCTCTACTTGCTCCTCAGTAAGGAGCAATGCAGCATAAATGTTGTTGGGCCTTGCGGCGTCCGATCCAAGCCACTCGATGGCATAGCTGCCATCAGTTATTCCCATGCGGGCAGCTGCTACGACACGATTGATCGTGTACGATGACATCTCGACTTTTCTTTCTAGGCGCAAAGCGCCAAAAAAACAAACGACACACCATGTGTCGCCCATTGAACTTTTGAGGTTCAACCCGCCGAAGCGGATCTTCCCACCTCTCGGTAAGAAGAAGTCCTCTGACGAAGACCACGAAAAAAGCCTAACCTCAACTGAAGCTAGACTATCCTTCGTGCTCTCCGTCAAGAAAGCACACATGAGCAGAATTATATGTTGCTCCGCAGAGTCATATAGAACACTCATCTTTGTTAACGTACCATCTTACAGGCTTGGTAGAAATCTGAAGGCGACGCCTTTGAAAAATGTGGGGCAGAATATCGTCCTTCAGGTTCCTACCTGTTTTGTACTTAATCGAAGCAAAGCTTCAATCAGCCTCAAAACAATGTAGGTACTTGTCTTGGTTCTTGAGCCTTCGTAGTCATCCTTCCAAACGCAATGTTTGTGAGATAGCTATTCTAGCTTTCAGTACGTTGTAGCATTAGCCAACGATAGATTCAGTTCCGCAATATCCGATTTGAGGCGGGCGCCGAACTGACTCTATCTGTGGCTACTGTATCTGAGGAAATTGAGGCTAAGGCACAAAAAAACCAGCCTGTGTGCGAAATGAGGTGCATAGTGGCTTACAGGTCCATATGCTTTCTGGCTGGTATATAAATACTTCTTAAATTGTTAAAGATGCAAATCACTTTGAATGATTTACAAAACCAAATATATCACACTATGGGACATTTGTCAAGTACCCTACTAGGCACGTAATGAGGCTAAATTCAATTACTCTGAGGCTATTTTCTTGATCTCAATACCCTTTTCTGTATCTTGGATATCAAATCCGAGCTTTTTTACTTTATTTCTTAAATGATCTGCCTGGATATATTGTTTATTTTTTCGGGCCATCTGTCTCATTTCAATCAGCTCCTGTACTTCTGCTGGAACATCAACTGGCTTCCCTGCAACTTTTTCATAGTATTCCCGTAGACCAAGTCCAAATACTTCATCCATCTTCAAGAGACTATGTAATTTTTCACCATCAGGTATATCAGCCTTTACCATATCCCACATGACTGCAACTGCCTGAGGAGCATTGAGATCATCATTGAGTGCCTCAAAAAACTTCTCCTCATACTCAGTTGCTCCTTTTTCTGATTCTTGCCATTTGACCATCATATTCTGAAGACGTTCAAGTGCATTTCTTCCCGCGTCAAGCGCTGCAAAGGTAAAGTTCATTTCCTGTCTATAATGCGCATTCAGGTACAGATATCGAAGATGTGATGGGTTATACCCTTCTTTCTCCAAATCATAAAGCCGATAATTATTTCCCTTACTCTTACTCATTCGCTCCCCAGCAACAAGCATGAACGCAGAGTGTACCCAGTACTTTGAAAATGTTTTGTGAGTTACTGCTTCAGACTGAGCAATTTCATTTGGGTGATGTGTCTCTTTCAGATCAATGCCACCAGCGTGTATATCAAAACTCTCTCCCAAATATTTCATAGCCATTGCACTACATTCTATATGCCATCCAGGAAATCCTACTCCCCATGGACTTTCCCACTCCATATGTCTTTTCGTATCTTGTGGTGAAAATTTCCAGAGTGCAAAGTCACGTGGATTTCTCTTCTGAACATTTACTTCAACTCGTGCTCCTTCTTTAATTTGATCAAGATCAGAGAGTTCACCATACTTTTTGACAAGCGAGGTATCAAAATAAATTCCATCATTAGTTGCGTAGGTATATCCTGTTTCTTCAAGTCTTTTTACAAGATCGACCTGTTCCTGAATATGATCAGTAGCTTTTGCAAATAATTTTGGTGTAGTCAAATTAAGTTTTTTGAAATCGTCAAGAAAAGCTTGAGAATAAAAGTCAGCTATTTCCCAAGCCGTCTTTCCTTCCTTTGTTGCAGATTTTTCCATACGATCCTCACCTGTATCAGCATCACCTTCATTGTCGCCGGTGAGATGACCAACATCGGTCAAATTCATGATATAAGTGACATCCATTCCTTGGGCTTTGAGTGTACGAATCAAAATATCTGCAGTTGCATATGTTCTAAAGTTTCCGATATGTGCAAAACTGTATACAGTTGGACCACAGGTATACATACCAACTTTCCCTTCAACTTTTGGAATAAAGTCTTCAATTTTTCGACTGAGCGAATTATAAAGTTTTAACATATCTGTATTTTAGCACACTTGAGGCAAAAATCGGGCTTGACACACATCTTTATCATGAGTCTTAATAAAAGTACTGCCCATGAATATTAAAACTGTCACTCACGAACATTTCACCTTTGTCGATGTTCACAACCCAGAAGAATTTGAGCTTAAGTTCCTCAGACATAATTATGGCCTCGAGGAAGTACACCTTGAGGACTTCATCAATAGACAACTTATTCCAAAAGTCGAGATGAGTAAAGACTACGCTCTTATTGCACTGGATTTTCCTTCCCTTGATGAAAATAAATCAGATGAAAAAAAACAGGAGAATAATGAAAAGAAAAAATCAGAAAATATTGTTGCACCGGTAACTCTTCCACATTTCTCTTTTGGCAATTCAAAAAAAAGAAGACTCCGTACTGGTCATGTGAGTTTTTTCATCAGTAATAGATTTCTTGTTGTTTTACATGATGAAAATCTCACACCTTTTATCGACGAGATTTTTGCCGAGTGCCAAAAAACGCTTAAAAAACGTGAAGAGTATTTGGGACTTGGGGGAGCATATCTTTTCTATCGACTTGTTGATGTTCTTGTTGACGGCTCAAATGCTACGCTCAACGATATTACGGCAACAATAGATAAAATTGATCGACATCTTTTAGACGACAATCCAGCTGAAAAAGTTGTTGAAGATATTTCTGCAACACGCCGAAACATTGTTGTTTTCCAAACGATGACCAAACCCGCACTTCAAATTTTTTCAGATCTTGAACACGGCAAATATGAAGGGCTCAATGGACCACTGACATCATCATGGAGCAATATCAGGGATCATCTGCAACGAATTTGGTATCGACTTGAAGACAGCCGCGAACTTATTGAGGGAATTGCCATCAGTCATGAATCTCTCCTTACAGCAAAAACAAATGAGATCGTCAAGGTTCTCACCATGTTTACAGCAATTCTTCTCCCCTTAACTCTACTTGCAAGTGTGTATGGAATGAATGTGGTTGGGCTTCCTCAAGCACAAGAGCCACATGTACTCACAACGATTGTACTCATCATGGTTGGAATGGCTGTCATCATGGTACTCGGATTTAGGTTGAAAAAGTGGCTTTAACCTGAGGCTCCTCTATTCATTTCTGTCGATCTTTTCGCACGAGAAAGTGCAATTGGCTCGTCTTTCTTTCTCTGCTCTTCAAGTTTGATCATTTTTTCCTGTTCCTCTTTTTTCTCTTCTTGCTGAAGCTCTTCTTGTTTGGATGGTTGTTGTGTGGGTGTTGTTAGTTTTTGAAAATACTGTGAATGCAACTTTTGTCTTGCTGCGTGTAATTTTTGAGTTGCTTCTGCTTCCTTTTGTTTTTCAAGTTGATTTATTTGAGCAGTGTCCATAACAGGATCTTGTGGTGTTTGTTGTTGCTGATTTTGCTGTGCTTGTCCTCCTTCAAGTATTTCCTCTCCGGTTGGAGGTTGAGCTGCATGAATATCTGATTGTGGAGTTGATTGAGAGGAATTTTGACCAGTGACTTGAGATATAACTCCCTGAGTTGTTTGCTTTACTTGATTCCCCACAGCTTTTTTCGTTGTACTTATCCCTTGTTCAAGGGCATCTTCAAATGAATCAGAAAAAGGATTTCCCATAATCACAGTATATATCTATCTCTTGCCTAATAGCTACTTCGCCCTTCAAGCGCACGCTGAAGTGTCACACTGTCTGCATATTCAAGATCTGCGCCAATAGGAAGGCCACGTCCAATTCGTGTAATAGTAATTTCAGGATGATTGTTTTTCATATGTCGCGCAATATACATAGCTGTTGCTTCCCCTTCCATCGTTGGATTGGTAGCTAAAATAATTTCTTTGATGTTTGATCCGTTATGATTTTCTTTTATTCTTTTAAAAAGTTGATTGATATAAATCTCCTCTGGTCCAATACTGTTAAGCGGATCAATCTTCCCATGCAGAACATGATAAACACCATAAAATCTCCCACTCTTCTCAAGAGCCAACACATCAAGTGGTTGCTCCACAACGCAAATAAGTCCTTGATCTCTTTGCGCGTCACTACAATACATGCAAGGATCTGACTCAGCGACACTAAAACAAACAGAGCACAACACTGTCTTTTTTTTGAGATTTTGAACACTTTCTGCAAATCGATCCAACTCATGTTGCGGAACATGTAAAAGATAAAATGTCAGTCTTTGAGCAGTTTTGGGACCAACTCCTGGTAATTTCTCAAATGACTCAATAACACTTTGGATTGCTTTGGGGACTTTCATCAAGGCTTACAGCGTAACATAAATCACCATTCCGCTCAAGAATATGAAAATGCCGGAAGAGATAAAATCTCTTCCGGCTATAAATGAGCGAGAAGCGCCATCACCATTGCAAATATCAGCGTGGCTCTCCTAACTCCATTCCATGTTGATGTGCCCATAAAACAGCATTTACTCTATCCCGTACCTTTATCACATCAAACATACGTGAAAGAGAGTTTTTAACAGTCGAATCCGCTACGCGGAGTTCTGCTGCGATTTCTTTGTTGGAATAACCCCGACAAAGAAACTTCAGCAACTGATCATCACGAGCTGAGAGCATCAGCAAAGCTGACTTTTTTCTCCAGTCAGGCATTTGCTCATCAAGACGAGCAAAAAGTTGATCCCTCTGCTCATCTGGCATATCTCGTGCCAAAAGAAGAACTCCTTTGAGTTCTTCCTCACCGACGTGAGTTGATGCTGACATTGATACCTCCTTTAGCGAACTACCATAGGACATCCATGGTCGAGGTATTATAACAAAAAATATTATAGGTTAAAACTATCTTTGTATAGCTTCAAAGATACTTGGAGCAAGGGAGAGAATGTGGAGTTTTTCAAATTTCTTATCTTGAGGAACATCGACACTATCTGTTACATAAACTTTATCGATTGAAGAGTCTTGAAGAAGTTTTGGTGCATCTTGAGAAAAAACAGGATGTGTCACAAAAACAAAGACCTCCTCTGCTCCTTTTTCCCTCAACATATTATTTGCCTGTACTAGTGTTTTTCCACTTGATGACATATCATCAACAATAATTGCCCGTCGTGTCACCTCTCCTTGAAGTCCACTAGATGCGATATTCCCTGTCGCAAGATCTCGATCCTTTACAATTGTTACAAATGGCATATCAGATAACATCTCTGACATCAATTTAATTCGACGAATCCCACCCATATCTGGTGAGACAAGCACAGTATCAAGTGTCGCCCATCCTTCTTTTTTTATAGTCTCAGCAAAAAGTGGTAACGCAGAAAGATGTGTCAGAGGAATAGTAAAAAATTCTGGGATTTTTATTGAATGGAGATCACATGCAATAACTCTATTTATTTTTAACGCCTCAAGCATTGAGATAACAACTTGAAGTGAGACTGCCTCACCAGTTCGAAAAACATGGTCTTGTC
>JAUPUR010000073.1 GCA_030917445.1 Patescibacteria group bacterium
AAAGTCGGGAAAGAAGTCTTTCAAGGTCTGGAATTTGTCTTAAATTTTCCTGAAGTAAATATCTTAATTCTGATTTTTCGAGAAGTTCTTCAACGCTTTCATATCTCATCTCAATACTTTTTTTTTCTGATAATGGTTTTTTCATCCAATTTTTTAAAAGTCTTCCACCCATTGCTGTTAGCGTCATGTCCATATGTGAAAGGAGTGACCCTCTTGTGTCATGATCGCGAATTGTAGAAAAAAGTTCCAGATTTATGATAGAAGATCTATCAAGCAAAAGATTTTTATCTGGTGAATATGGAGAAATTTTTTTAACGTGGGAGATATTTCCTTTCTGAGTTTCTTTAAGATATCCTAAAAGGATTGCTGCTGATTGTTGTGAGAGATCTGAATCTTCAAGACCAAAACTCTCAAGTGTTTTTATTTTAAAATGTTGCTTCAGTGAATTTTTTGCATCTTCTTTATATATATCTGCATTTGAAAAAGGAAAAATATTGATATCTTTTTCTTTTTTAATTATGTGAAGTAGCTCTGAATTATTGTAGAGATCGTCTGAGAGAATACATTCTGATGGTTTGATGCGTGCAAGTTCATCAAGGAGAGCTTTTTCAAGATCTTCAAATTCATTTTCCATTGTTGTAAAAAAACCAGTAGAAAGATCAGCTGCAGCAAGTGAAAAATATCCTTCATGAACGACGAGTGAAATCACAAAGTTATTTTCTTTTTTCTCAAGACTATTCTCATCCATTAATGTTCCTGGTGTAACGACTCTAACGACATCTCTTTCAACGAGACCTTTTTTATTTGGTGGGGACAGTTGTTCGCAGATTGCAACTTTGTATCCAGCTTTAATAAGTTTGGTGAGATATGAGTCTAATGCATGATACGGTACACCTGCCATTGGTATTTTTCCATCTTTTCCACCCGCTTTTGAGGTAAGTGTAATATTAAGAACTTGAGCACCTACGTGAGCATCCTCATTGAAAAGCTCATAAAAGTCACCCATGCGGTAAAAAAGGAGACAATCAGGATATTGAATTTTTATCGACTTATACTGTCGCATCATCGGGGTAGAGAAGTCATTCATAGAAATCAATACAACTATAGCAAAATTTCAATATTCTGTGTTTTTTTATCAAAAGTGCTCGTTTTTAGAGCACATTTTATACTCACATTAGCCTCAAGTGGGTGATGCTGATTTGCTTTTTTCGTCTTTTTTTTGTATAGTTACGGTCCGAATGCGACATCGAGTACATAGTACCCGCTTGGCCGTATCCCTACTGCTCGGGATAATGTTTGTCCCTTTCGTGGCAAACTCAGCATTAGCCCTCACAATTCCTTCTCAGCCAACTCAATTAGCATCAAATACTGATTACTGTGCATATGACAAAATTGTCAAAATGGAGCATCTTTACAAAGCATTTAGTATGCTTCCATACGAAAAGAAAGATATCTACTTAAGTGATTCAATTGTAATTGCTCAGGAAAAATCTGAAAAAGCATCATCAATAACTCCTTCAAAGACAGTGCTTAAAAAAGTTGACGCAAATGACCTCACTGTTGAAGTCACACCAGCACTTGTTGAGGTAACTCCCATTCCAGTTCCACAAATCACTGAGACACCACTAGCAGGCCAATCAGGTACTGTATTGAATGCAGAGACACTTTTCAGTATGGTTAATTCATATAGAGCAAGTATTGGGCTCACTCCTTTTGAGAAAGATCCACGTGTATGTGAAATTGTTGCTTCTCGTGCGCCTGAGTTAGATAACGAGGTGTGGGGAACCAGCTATATGCATGCAGGATTTAAAGCTCGTAATTTACCGTATTGGGCAACAGAGAATATGATTAGTATGAGAACAGAGCAAGAAGCGCTGACATGGTGGCTTAACTCACCAGTACATAGAAGTGCAATACAAGGAAATTATAAATACGCATGTATTGCATGTGCGGGGAAATCATGTGCAATGATATTTACAAATTTTGATCCTAAGGTTAGACCATCAGTACAAGTTACAGCTGAAGCTGAAAAAATTCTTGAACCTCTAAACAAATAACAGTCCTAGTGTACTCCCTACAATGATAAAGATAACTGCAGCAAAGAATTTCGTGGAAAACTCTCTTGTTCCCTGAAGATGAGAATACACAGATTTTGCTAAAAGATTTACTGCATTTGCGACAATGAATGCTTGTACAGCAAGGGTTGTGGTAATTGTTTGTCTGGCAAGTTCTGCAGTATTCAACATAACAGCATCAAGTCCTGCAAATGCACCAAGAGCTGTTGTAATTAAGAATGCTCTTTCTCCAAAAAGTTCAAGACTGACTTTTGAAATAACTGTAATTGCAAAGAAAATAAAAGCAAACTTAAGCGCAGGTCCGAGATTGAATATATCATGAGATTTGAGAGTAACATGTGCTTCTGAATTTACTTTTCTCGTTAAAAAGAAAAGTGTTGTCAGAGTTGTCACAACAATCATAATAATGAGAGTTGGAACAAGTCTAATAAAGAATTGAGGGTTGGCAATCAGAATTAAGATTCCAATTTGGAAAAAGCTTGCAAGATTTGATAGTAGCGCTGATGCAATCAGATTGTTTGCAGATTTTGTTTCATTACTTTGTTGAGCAAGTGATTGAGTTGTAGCTGTAGAGGAAATAAATCCTCCTGCAATACTTGTAAGGATCCACCCTTTTTTTTGTCCAATGACTTTTTCAAGGACATAACCTGCAATATCAAGCCCAGTAATAAGTGCTACAAGGAGCCAAATCTTAAATGGATTAAAAACTTTAAGTTCAAGAAGATTTTCAAGTGATGGTGCTTGAAGATTTATCAAAAGTTGCTTGATAAAAGGAACATCTGAGAGAGCATAGGTGGTGTTTGGAAGAAAGGGTAAAATGACAAGTGCAATGATGCCAAAACTGATGAGAGCATTTATCTGATCATGACTAACATCATCAACAAATGATTTGATTTGTTTTTTTCTCGATAAAAGAAGTGTTACGACAACGGTAAATGCAACAATTATTTGAACTGGAAGAATCTCGAGCATCAAAAGAAGTCCGATGAGGTAGGTATAAATAACAGCTATTTCTGTGGTAAATCCATAATCTTTGGAAGCTTTAACGTCAAAAAAATAATAAAGAATTAATAGAGCAACGAAAGCTGTACCAATGAGGAGTGCAAGTGGCATGAAATTGAGTGCGAGAGCTCCAGTTACGCCACCAAGACCTGCCAGAAGTGAAAAGCTCCTAATTCCAAGAACTGCTGATGTATCTTTGTCTGTCGGGAGTTTTTTTTCACTATGAAGTTCTTCTCTTTTTTCATTTATTTCTCTTTCAAAACCAATAACTGCGCCAAGAATAAGTGCCAATGACAATTTAACTGGGAGGGAAAGTGCAAGGATCTCCATATCTGTATTCTACTCAATTCTTGAGAGAAAGGGAAGTAAGTGGTAAAATATATGTATGGCAAAAGCAGTGAAAAAACTTCTCCGTCCCAAAGAGGGAAGAGTTATAGGGGGAGTATCGCTCGGTCTTGCTCAATATTTAAATATTGATGTAACTGTCATTCGGATAATTTGGGTACTACTTCTTATACCAGGTGGTCTTCCTGGACTTCTTCCATATATTATTCTCTGGATTGCAATACCTTCTGAAAAATAATAAATACCCTGTGCTAGAATTAACCCATGAATCTCGCATATAAGCT
>JAUPUR010000074.1 GCA_030917445.1 Patescibacteria group bacterium
GAAATTTTCTCTCGTCTTACTTCTTCAAAAGTTTTGGTAAGTTCCCTTGCCACAACTATATGTATATCCCCAAAGATCGACTGTAACTCTGTGAATGTCTTTAGAAGACGATGTGGAGCTTCGAAAAAAATCATTGTTGAGACAATATCTTTTTGAGAATTCTTTGCATTTTCAAAAAATCTCATTCTATTGCCTTCTTTACGTGGAGGATACCCGAGAAAGAGAAATTTGTCAGTTGGCAGACCAGAGAGAGTGAGTGCTAAAGTGACAGACGTTGCTCCTGGAAGTGAAGTGATAGAAATACCCTCACTGATACACTCTCTGACAAATTTAAATCCGGGATCTGAAATTGTAGGTGTTCCTGCATCTGATACAAGCGCAATATCAAGTCCATTTTTCAATGCAGTTATTAATTCAGGTCCACGTCTTATTTCGTTTTCTTCATAGAAGGACAATAGTTTCTGAAGTTTTTCTTCAGGACAAAGATCTGGGTATCTTTTCCTCAATTCTTTTAAAAGTATTCCCGTTTTTCTCGTATCTTCACACGCAATTGCGTCAACGGAAAAAAGTATTTTAATTGCTCTAATGGTAATATCATCAATATTTCCGATTGGTGTTGGTACAAGATAAAGTATTCCCATGCGGGTATTGTATCAAATTATCTTATTTGTGGTCCTGCGCTACGAATTCTTTCGGGGACAGAAGCATATCGGGCAAAGTTAGTTTTAAATCCTTCTGATAGTTCATATGCTTTGTTTAAATAAGCACTCTCACTGCTGAAGTTTCTTTCAGGATTGAGAACTCTATGTGAAACACCTTGGATAAATGACGGAACTGTAAATCCAAGTGCATCACTATGTCTGAATGAGGCTACATTCATCATCTCTTCTAGTTCACCAGAATGAATTGCTGCCACGATTTTCCTCGTCTCTTCAATACTAATTCTCTCGCCATCTTCAAAACCACCTGTCCACCCTGTATTCACAAGCCAAAGCTGTGGTGCATGCTCAGCTATTTTTTCTTCTAAGAGCCGAGCATAAACTTCAGGTGCGTGAGTTAAAAATGGCTCACCAAAACAAGCAGAAAAAGTTGCTTCTGGCCGTATTACTCCTGCTTCAGTTCCAGGAATTTTTGATGTATAACCTGAAAGATAATGATAAATTGCTTGCTCTGGTGAAAGTCTTGCAACAGCGGGCAAAACTCCTGACGCATCAGCAGTCAAAAAAAGTATCCTTTCCGGATGTGTACCACTTCCCTCTCTTTTAGCAAACGGCAAATAATCAATTGGGTATGCAGCTCGAGAATTATCATGACTATTTTCATAATCAACACTCCCATCAGTGTTAAGCGCTACGTTCTCAAGAATACTCCCAGACATTCGTGTTGCTCTATATATATGTGGCTCAGAACTCTCTCTGAGTCCTGTAACTTTTGCATAAGATCCCCCTTCAAAATTAAATACCCCTTTGCTAGACCATCCATGTTCATCATCTCCAATAAGTTTTCTTTCTGGATCAGTTGAGAGAGTTGTTTTACCAGTACCTGATAATCCAAAGAAAAGCGCTACATCTCCTTTCTCTCCTTCATTGGCCGAACAGTGCATTGTCGCAATATCTCTTAAGGGTAGTTCTGTATTGGCAATGCCAAAAACTGATTTTTTTATTTCACCACCGTACTCAGTTCCAGCAATTGCAACTGTGTGCTCTCCATCCGGACTAAATTCTGTCACAACGGCAATGTTATTATCTGCAGGATTTCCTCCTAAAGGAATATGAGTCTTCATCTCAGGAGTATGCACAATGGTGACTCGAAGTGATTGATCAATTTCATCTCCTAAAGCTTCTACTGTTTCTCTCCTCAAAAAAAGATTTCCGGAAAACATTGCACCCCATGCACTAGAGGTTACAATTTTTACAGGTGAAACGACTCCGACGTCTGTTCTGATAAAATAATTATTTTTATAAATATCCTCCTGAGTTCTTAAATGATCGACTTGAGATTGTAAAAGTCCCCTAAAATCATGCTCTGTAACGGGACGATTAGCACCACCCAAATCAAACGCTTCAGTATAGTTACTCTCAACTAGTCCTTTGCTTTTCGGTGATCTTCCTGTAGGTTCTGTTGTTACCGCAAGAACACCTGCAAGCGTCAAACGCGCACCATTTTCTTTTCTATCAAGTGCAGCTCCTTGAAGTGCAAGAGGAGGTAAATCAGTGTGAATTTTTGGAGCAAGAACTGTTTCAATGCTTCGTGTATTTTCTTGTATGATCATGAACTAAACAAGAATAACAAATGAGGGATCAGCTTAACAACACAATATAACTGACAAAAAGCTGACAGACTAGATATGCTGATATTTTCGTACAAGTCCAACGACACGTCCTTGGATACGTAAAGAGGTTGGGTAAATCGGCTCCATTTTCGCATTTGCAGGTTTGAGAACAACACGACCATTCTCTTTATAAAATCTCTTAAGAGTTGCCAAGTTATCATCAACAAGTGCAACAACTATTTCACCATTTGTTGCCTGATTGACCTTTTCAATCACAACATAATCTCCATCAAGAATACCATCATCAATCATTGACTCCCCTTTTACCTGCAATACATATGATGTCTTGAGTCCTGAAAGCATTGAAGCCGAAACTTGAAATGTTGCATTTGGATCTGTATGAGCTTCAAGTGGTTGACCTGCAGCAATATATCCCATAAGTGGAAGTTCGACAGATGGCGTCGTTCCTGTCATTGTGGGAATGACACTTGAATCAACAATTTTTAATACGCGAGCATTTCCTTCATCTTTTTTAATATATCCTTTATCTACGAGATTTCTGATGATTGCATGAACTGTCGAGACAGCACTGTGTCCAGTAGCGACAGCTATTTCTTTAAGCGTAGGAGAAAATCCCTTTTGGGATTGAAATTGTGCGATAAAGGTAAGAACCTCTCGCTCTTTTTTATAGAGTACACCAGCCATACAGTTGAGCAGTTTTCGCCAGTTAGCGAATAACTGTATGCATAAAATATACGATTGTTCGTGTATTTTTGTCAATAAGTCTATCTAGCACAGACTAGGACAAATACTCCCAATCATCAAAAATGGCGTCCTATGGTACAATGCTTGCATGGCATTTGAGCTCATTTCTGATTTTAAACCTACTGGTGATCAACC
>JAUPUR010000075.1 GCA_030917445.1 Patescibacteria group bacterium
ACAGAGAGATAAAGATATTTTTGATCACTACTTGGAAAGAACTCATTTTTAACAAATCCAAACGGAACAAGCATATATGAGAATAGTGAGAAAATAACAACCATGATGATTGCCATGCGCCGTGATTCTTTTTTCTCAAGAAGTCTTGTGAGGAGTTTTCTATATTTTCGACCTATGGTGTTAAAACTAATAAGTCCCGAATCAATATAATTTGGAGCATTTTTGACTAGTTTGTTTTCTTTTTGAACTTCTTTGTAATAGGCTCGAGATCTACGGATAAGTGCAAGTCTGACATTGGCTGTAACGAAAAGAAAGAGAACAAGTGCAAAGATTGCAAAAATAAGTGTTGGACCTTTTGGCACTATGATAAAGAAAATACTTAAAAGAATTACAACAAGAAGAATTCTTAAAAATATGACAACACGTGATGGAATTGATGGTTTGAGAAGAATAATCATGAGAGGAAGTGTGACAAACATCGCAACAACAAGTGATGCTATGAGCGTTGTTGATACGACGATTGGAATAGACTTGATGAACTCTCCAATTATTCCTGTCGAGATAAGGAGTGGTAAAAATGCCCAAACTGTTGTTAGTGTTGTTGTGATAATTGCAATGAGAAAATCACGCCATACTAAAAGTCCAGTTTGAAGTGGTGTGAATTTTCCAGATCTAAAGTACTGTGTCATTGCAGAGATAACAACGATTGTGTCATCAACAAGGAGACCTAATGACAAAAGAAGTGAAAACATTGAGAGAAAATTCAAACTTATACCAAGCATCCTCATCACAGTAAAACTAATGAGAAATGTGAGAGGTACTGCAAAAAGTGAAACAATTGCCTGGCGTGCTCCGAGAAAAACAAAAAGAGCTACGAAAACGAGTGCAGTGGTAAGAAGAAAGTCACGAATTAAGTGGTTGAACTGTTCGTTAATTTCTTCACCTGCATTAGTAATGGTAAGTACTTCAAATTGACCATTGTAGGGAGCAAGTACCTCTTCGATTTTTTGTTCTGCATCGTGAACTGCTTTATCAATATTTGCAGTCTCAGTTTTATAAATATTAAATGTTACTGTTTTTTCGCCATTTACTTCATGATTGGCAAAGTATGAAGAAAATTGATTTGGTTTTGATTTTTGAGAAATTTGTGCAACTGATGAGAGTGGGAGATATGACCCATTCACAGAGACTTGAAGATTTCTTACATCCTCGATTGAGGTAATTGTTGGATCGATGTTGAGGGAGAAATTGGAGTTGTCTGTTCGAACTGATCCTGCGGGGAAAGAACTTACCGCACTACGGATACTTTGTGAGAGAGTTATTGGATTAATTCCATAGAGTGCAACTGCTTCTGGTCTGATTTCCACACTTATTTCTTCAACCTCACGACCACTTATCTGTACATCTTTGATTGACGCTGTACTTTCTAATTCATCCTGAAGTGTTTTGGAGAACTGTGAAAGACTGGCACTGTCCCCTTTTCCAATAACGGCAAATGACCACACTGGCTGATTTTCAAAATCAATTTTTTGGACACGAGGTGCTTGTGCATCTTCAGGGAGATCAACTTGATCAATCGCTGATTGGACATCTGTTCGAGCTTTTTCGGTATCAATGCCTGATTCAAATTCAATTTGAAGGACAGAGACATTGTCTCTTGATGTAGAGTTAACTTGTTTGACATTACTGAGTCCTGTGACGGTACTTTCCAGGGGTTCACTGACAAGTGACTCAACATCACTTGGACTTGCTCCTGGAAGCACTGTTGAGACAACAATGATTGGAATATTTATTTCTGGATTGAGACGACGAGGAAGACTAAAGTAACTACTTGTTCCTACAACAATAATTGCAAGCAGGAAGAGAATGAGAAGTCTTGGATTGGAAAGATATTTTGCAACAAAAGAATTGTTGAGGTTTTTATCGAAACGTAATTTTTTTAAGAATTGTAAATCTGACATACATAGTATTCCTATTCTGCTTTAATCTTGTCACCTGTTACTACATTTCTATTGAGAATAACTTTATCTCCCCTATTGAGTCCTGAGACAACTTCAACAAAACTACCATAGACTCCACCGAGCTCGATTTTTCTTGAAGACACTTTATCTCCATCAACAATATTGACTGTTGTTTCGTCTTGTGACTGATACACACTATCAATTGGAATATATGGAATTGCTGACTCAGATGCCGAGACAACAGGAACCTCAACTGAGACATATTCTTTGTCAGTTGTATTTGTTACACCTTCAGGGAGTGTGTAGACAATAGTATGAAGTTGCCCATCTGTTGCAACTGCAGAGACGTATGATGGAAGTGCTGAAACTTTTTTATTGCCAAAGAGAAAGATAGTTGGCTCAGTTCGTGAAATTGTGAGTGCAATTGTTCGAGGAACTCGAATGACTGCAGATGTTTCAATATCGAGGCATCTGACAATAGCGATTGGTGTCCCTGGATTGACAACTTCACCCTTTTCCACAAAAATTCTTTCGACAACTGCTTCATATGGAGCTGAAGGATTCATCATACCTTCTTGAACAAGGGCGAGATTGTACTGAATCCCTGCAACTTGTCGACCAAGGTCAAGTGCTTTTTCTTGTACATCAAGTTGTTTGAGAGCAATATCTTTTTGCAAACCCGCAAGATCTGCCGCTGGTTTGTCTTCATTTCCTTGATACTCAAGTCCGCGAAGTGTCCCTCTCAGCTGTGTAATACCTGATTCTACCTGTGCTTTCTGAGATTTGGCAGCTGCAATATCTGCAGGTGTTCCACTTTGTTCTGCTTGCTCAAGTTGTTCATCAACTGTCTGAAGTATTTCCTCATTGAGTCTTAAAAGACCTGCTGTATCACCTGCTGAGTCACGGGATATTTTACGAAGTTCTTCTGAGTTTGCTGACGATTTTTCAGCAACTTCACGTTGTTTTTTGAGA
>JAUPUR010000016.1 GCA_030917445.1 Patescibacteria group bacterium
ATTTTTTTTATTATCCATAATTATCCTCTTTTCTCTTTTGAGTCATCATCATGACTGATGAGGTTTTTAACAACTTTAGCTACTGTTAGGAGTGAACTAGCTTTTAAACCCATTGTTACTGAAGAAAAAGATGCGACTGGTTTTGAAATACTTTCAGTAATTGTTCCAGTATCATCAAGAACTTTATTTGTTTTTTCAATTGTCCTTCTTACTTCTTTCAATATGTAATAGACCTGAACTCCAAGGACTACAAGTAATATTGTCAGAACAATAATAACAAAGAATAAAACAATTTGTACTGTATCTACCATAGTGAGTAATATTTAGCTTACTGCACTCCCACATTACTGTCAAGGAGTGGTCTTAACTTCTATTTTTCTCTGAATAATTGTTTCTCTACCAAATGCATTCACAGCTTTAATTATAATAACTGAAGGACCGGGAAAAACAGCAATCTGTTTAGTGAATTTTCCTTGTCTTGTCAAAACAACTGGAGCTTCATTTACTGTAACTGTTGCGCTCGGATCTGCTTCTCCGCTCACTTTAATATCTGTTGAGGTCACTTCATTTTCTTTTGGAGTCTCAATCACTAGTTTTGGATCAATAAACGCTGCTCTGTACTGAAAAAGTAAAAATCCTCCAAGAAGTACTAATGCAAGAAGAACAAGAAGGACTGATTGATGAAACTTTATTCTTCGTGCGGGAAGACTCTCATCTTTCACAAATCCTTCAGGAAGTACTCTAAAACTCTTTTCTTCATCAAATTCTCGTCTAAAAAGAGCCATTATTTCTTTCACGGGAAGATCAAGATACTCAGCATAATTTCGCACAAACCCTTGTGCGTATGAACTTGAAGGCAATTTATGATACTCTCCCTTTTCAATCGCTGAAAGAAATGACGAGCGTATTTTTGTTTCTTTTGCCACATCTTCAAGTGTTAAATTTCTTTGAAGCCTCGCTTCCCTAAACCTTTGTCCAATTCGAATCATAAAATGAAAACCTTTTTAAGCAGAGTGTTGATCTTGGAGACTTGTCAAATACTCATCTGCATTACGGACGAGAACATCTCGTGGTTTTGAACCTGCACCCGGACCAATAATTCCAGACTCTTCTAATTGATCAATTATTCGTGCAGCACGTGAATATCCAATCGCCATTTTTCTCTGCAGAAATGATGCAGATGCAGTATCAAATTGACAGACGATTCTCACCGCTTCTTCAAACATGACATCTCTTCCATCTCCTGATCCTTCACCTATTCCTGCTTTACCTCTTCCGCCACTAACTGGCTGAGTAAGTACTTCTTCTGTATATTCAACTGGGAAATTACTACTCTTTAAGAATTCAACTAACTTCTTCACTTCTTTTTCAGAAACAAAAGCACCCTGAATTCGTGTTGGCTTTGAAGATTCAGGTGGAACATAAAGCATATCTCCTCGACCAAGAAGTTTTTCTGCGCCTGGTCCGTCAATTATTACACGAGAGTCAATCATTGATGAGACGTTAAAAGCAATCCGACATGGAATATTTGCTTTAATCAAACCTGTAATAACATTCACGGAAGGACGCTGTGTCGCGATAACAAGGTGAATACCTGTTGCACGAGCCATTTGAGCGAGACGAGCAATAGCATCCTCAACCTCGACAGGGGCAAACATCATAAGGTCTGCTAACTCGTCAATCACTATAACAATGTATGGAAGAGCTTGAAATCCAGATAATTCATTGTACCCTTCAATATTTTTTACACCACGTTCTGCAAATAATTTATATCGACGATCCATCTCCGTCATACTCCACTTCAGTGCCGAAAGTATCTTATCCACTTCAACAATAACGGGAGTTAACAAATGAGGAATACCATTATATGCAGTAAACTCTACTCTCTTTGGATCAACGAGAATAAGTTTTACCTCTTGCGGAGATGCTCTAAAGAGAAGGGAACAGATAAATGAATTTACCAGAACCGATTTTCCAGATCCTGTTGTTCCAGCTACAAGAACGTGAGGCATTTTGGCTATATCAGCAATTAATGGACTTCCAGAAACATCAAGTCCCATAGAAACAGCAAGTTTATTCTTTGCTTTCTGCATAATGTTTGAACTAAGCATCGTACGGAGAGTAACAACTTCTAGAGATCTATTTGGAATTTCAATACCAACAAGATTTCTTCCGGGAATAGGAGCTTCAATACGAATTTGACCAGTCGGAGCTTCAGTTGCAAGAGCTAAGTCATTTGCAAGTGATGTAATCTTTGATACTTTTGTGCCAAGTGCTATTTCAAGTGCGTACTGAGTAACAGCAGGCCCCAAATTAACTTCAGCTACACGAGCATCTACACCAAAGCTTTGCAGAGTATCCTCAATTTTTTTAGCGATCTTATTGATATCCCCTCTTTCTGCCTTTGCTCCTGGATTTTCTGCAAGTAGAGACAAAGGTGGATACTCCCATATTCCATTTCCAGTTTCTGAAAGAACATTTGAGACAAGTTTTGCAGAAATGAGCTCTTCTGGCTCTTTCTTATTTATAACAGGAGCAGGCGCACCCTTACCAAGTGGGGGAGACTGATCAACCTTTTGGCCACCTTTTATTGAGATTGGCCTACTTCTATCAAGCAGTGAGGTCTTCCCATCCTTTTCACTCTTTTGGAAAAGTGATGTAGGGAACAACCTATGTATATTTCCACCCAGCATCTGAAGAAACTGGAAAATTTCGTCAACCGATGTATCAAAAAACACAATATTTCCTACGATCAGTCCACCTATAAAAATAACTGAAGCTCCAGGAGTGGTAACAATGTTTTCTAAGATCTCAAACATTCCTATTCCAATTGATCCACTTTGAGTAAGACCCAGAAGTGATACAAAAAAAACAAGAAACCCAAAGGCAACGTGAGCTTGAGAAAGAAAGAATTTTTTAAAATGAAGCATGAAAAATGCAAAAAAGAAGAAAATAAACGGAAGAAGAAAAGCAACTCCACCAAATTTATCAGAAATCATATCATTCAATGATATTGCTGAAGAACCGCTACGAGTAAATGAAATAAGAAGAAGTGCACATGCTAAAAAAAGTCCAACAGCAAAGAGGTTATAGATTGTATTTTTCTTTAATTTTACTTTTCCCGATCGTCGTCGGGTTGGGCGGCGTTTTGATTTCATACTACTAGTATAAGAAGTTTTTCCATCATAACACAACTAGCCTCGTAGTGCATATTTGGAGTCCTACACCTCAATTATTACAGGAAGAACAAGAGGTCTTCGTCTAAATTTTCTAAAAATATGCTTACTTGATACCTCTTCCAATTGTTTTCTCAAATGCACCCAGTTAGTCACTCTCCCTTTTTTACTTGAAAGTACTGTTTTAATTTCTTTCATCAGTGTACCCTGGAGCATTTCACTTTCTTTTGGTAAAAAACCTCTTTCAATGATATCTGGTGTACCAGATAACTGACCGTCAGAAGCATTTATCTCAATCATCAAAATAATAATACCGTCTTTTGCCAGTTTCTCTCTATCTCTGAGAACAAATCCCTCAACTTCCTCACCTGAAACTTGATCAACATAAACATTCTTTGTCTGAATTCTTCTACCAAATGTTATTCCTTCTTTGCTAAAAATGACTTCTTGTCCATTTTCAAGAAGAAGAACATCTTTTGCTTTATACCCCATTTTCATGGCGAGTTTTTGATATCCCAAAAGATGCTTATAATTCCCACTAATAGGTGTAATGTAGCGAGGTTTTATAAGTGACATCATCAAGAGATGGTCTTGTTGTGATCCGTGACCTGATACATGATAGAGAGTTCCCTGCCCAGAGGTCAAAACTGTTGCTCCTCTTTTGGCGATTGTATCTATCAGCTGATTGACAGGCTCTTCATTTCCAGGAATAGGATCTGCGGAAAAGATGACAATGTCATCAGGTGTTAATTTAACATCTCGATGCTCTCCTTCTGCAATTCGAGTTAGCGCAGAATTTTCCTGACCTTGACTCCCAGCTGCAATCATTACAACTTGTGAATCTGGATAATTTGGTAGATGTTCTAGTTCAATAATTGTTCCATCTTTAACTTCTAAATACCCTGCACGCTTTGCAACATCTGCAACTTTGATTAGCGACCTTCCAACAAAGCAAACTCTTCTCTTAAAGCGTTCAGAGGCAGCAATTATTTGATTTATACGAGCAACATTTGACGAATATGTTGTAACAATCAGCTTTCCCTTACAGTGTTGGAGCGCATTCTCAAATGATTGCTGTAATCCATCTTCACTTGGAGTGTGTCCTGGTCTATCCGAACCAAGAGAATCAGTAAGCATAGCCAACACCCCCTCATTCCCAACTTTAACAATACTTTGAAAATCCATACGTTGTTGATCATGGGGAGTAAGATCTATTTTAAAATCACTCCCATGATAAAAAATACCTGCAGGAGTACGAATAACAATATTAGTACTATCTGGAACAGAGTGAGTAATTCGAATTAAATTAATAGTAAAACTACCCAGTGAAAGAGGTTTGTCATGGAATTCAACAGTTTTCACACTTGGATGCATCTTAAATTCTCTTAATTTTTCATTTGTCAGCGCAGCAGTAAAAGGTGATGCAAAAACAGGAATCTGGGGAGGTAGTTGTGGGAGGATATATGGAACAGCTCCAATATGATCTTCGTGGCCATGGCTCAAAATCATACCTACAATTTTTTTCTTTGTTTGAAGCAGATAAGTTATATCAGGAAGCAAGAGATCAACACCTAACATTGAAGCATCTGCAAAACCTATTCCACAATCAACAATGAGTATTTCATCTTTGTATTCATAAACATACATGTTTTTTGTGACATCTTCCATTCCACCAAGTGGAATAAGAGAAAGGGAGGGTGTATTGGACACTCTTTGTGGTGGGTTTTGGTTTGTTTTTTCCATATCCATAGTATAGTTCAAATAGCTTATCGAGACAAGCTAAAGTATTACCATTGAGGTAAATATTCTTTCAAATTAGTATCATTGACTCTTACAGCTGTAACCTTACCTTCAACAATCTGACGTGCCACTTTTCGGCACATTCCTTGAATTGTTCTTTCAAGTGATCGAATTCCAGAGTCAAAACCCAAAGGACGAATAACACCTGGCCATACTGTTTCATCAATGACGAGATTTTGATCACTGAGACCTGCTTCTGTTCGAATTTTGTTAAATAAATATTTCTTAGCAATCACAATTTTTTCTTCGTCTGTATATGATGGCATTTGAATAATCTCCAGACGATCAAGAACAGCAGTAGAGATACTACTAGTATTATTGGCAGTAGCAATGAATAATACATTTGAAAGGTCAAATGGATAATCAATATAATGATCAGTAAAAGCGAAATTTTGCTCTGGATCTAAAAGCTCTACAAGAACACCCATAATATCTGCACGCGCTGACTCCGTTACACGATCTAATTCATCAAGGAGAATAACTGGGTTACTTGACCTTGCATGAAAAAGTTTTTTAGTAACAAATCCAGGCTCTGCATCAGGGAACGCTTTTGATTGACCACGGAGTGCTCGTGAGTCTGCCATTCCTCCAAATGGAATTCGCTCAAACTTTTTACCCAATGCTTCTGCAACTGATGAGGCAAGTGTGGTTTTACCTGTGCCAGCCAGTCCTACCAAACATAGAATTGGTGCTCTTTGGACAATGTCCTGTCTTTGTTGTTTCATATTTAAAATAATAGTAGCTAGATAATCTAAGATACGGTTTTTAATGACATCTAAACCATAATGATGGTTGTCCATCACTTCTTTTGCCTTTACAAGATCAAGAGTATCTTGCGTATGTATTCCCCATGGGAGACCGACAACCCAATTAACATAATTTGCTGTATTTTCATATTCAAGTATATAATTTGCGCTCATAAATCCAGAACTTGCTCTTAATAGTGCAAGTCTCGATACTCGTTCAAGAAGGTTTTGTTTCAAGACATCCGGAAGCTGAGCTTTTTCAACTCTTTCACCTAGTTTTCTAATTTGATCATTGGACTCACCTTTGCCTGTGGTTGTTGTAAAAGAAGATGTCGATGTATTCTGTTGTTGTGGAGTTGATCCATCAGCAACAGGAAATGTAGGTAGGGCAGAATCTATCATTAGTTAATCATACTAAGTTTAGCTCAAAATCAAAAGAGAGCTTTTAATAGTGGGTTTTACGTCGAGGATTGGTTCTATCTGTTTGACGACGTTCTCTTTCAAATTGTTGTGCTAATGGGTGCTTTGCTCGAGTTGGATCAGCACTTGCGTTTGGACCTTGGCTTGAATTTGATCGATCTGTTCTCATAGGTCGATCAGCACGTGGAGCTCTAAAATCTCTTCTTGGAGCACTAGTCTCTCTTCTAAAATTATCTGGAGGGCCAAAGCGTGGTCCCTGATCTCCACTACCACCTCTGTCTCTATTACCCTGATTTCCTGTATCGTCCGCACTTTCATCAAGCTTCATGGTTAAGTTGATTCTACCTTGATCATCAATTTCACTCACTTTAACTTTTACAATATCACCAAGATGAACAACATCTTCAGGACTCTTTATAAATCCTTGACCCATCTTTGAAACATGGACCATTCCTTCTTTCCCTGGTAAAATCTCAACAAATGCTCCAAATGGAAGGATCCTTTTAACAGGACCTTCAAAAAGTTCCCCTGCCAAGACTTCTCGAGTCAATCCTTTAACCCATTCGACGGCTTTCTGAACTGCTTCTTCAGATGTTCCTGAAATTGTTACTATTCCGTCATCTTCTACATCCACTGTTGCCCCCGTTGTTGCAATAATGTTCTTAATAACTCGACCACCAGGACCAATAACTTCTCCAATTTTTTCAACAGGAATAGTTACTTGTTCAATCTTAGGTGCGAATTCAGAAACATTTTCTCTCGGTGCTGGAATTGCTTTTAACATTGTCTCAAGAATTGAAAGACGAGCTGTTCTTGCTCTCTCTAAAATCTCTTTAACTTGTACATCAGTCAATCCTGGAATCTTTACATCCAACTGAATAGCTGTAATACCTGAGTCAGTTCCAGCAACTTTAAAGTCCATATCTCCAGAAAAATCTTCAAGACCAATAATGTCTGTTAAAAGTACATAATCTTTTTCCTCAGACATCATTCCAATGGAAATTCCAGCAACTGGTTTGAGAATTGGAACTCCAGCATCCATGAGAGCAAGAGTCGATCCACATGTTGAAGCCATCGAACTTGAACCATTCTGAGAGAGGACTTCGGAAACAATTCGAATTGTGTATGGAAATTTATCCTGTGAAGGAATAACAGCCATTAATGCTCTTTCAGCCAAAGCTCCATGTCCAATTTCACGTCGTGAAGGTGTCCCTATTCTCCCAGCTTGACCAAATGAGTATGGTGGACCTGAATAGTGATGAATATATCTTTTACTCTCTTCTCCTTCTGCTGATTCAATAAGTTGTTCCATTCGAGGAGATCCTAAGGTAACAATTGAGAGTGCTTGAGTAAGACCTCTTTCAAAAAGTGCAGAACCATGTGTTCGAGGTAAGAATCCAGTTTCTGCTGTAATTGTTCTAATTTCATCAATTTTTCTTCCATCCGGTCTTTGCTGCTTCTTTACAATATTACTTTTAATAATCTTAAACATGACATACTCAAGTGCTTGTGAGAATGTCTTTTTATCTAATTGTGTTTCAGGATTAATATTTTTTTCATGCTCGTAAATTTTTGCAAGAAGATCATCTGTCTCTGATCCTCCACCTTCTTTATTTGCTCTACCTGCAATGAGTGATTCTACTTCAGCTTTATATGCTTTTTCAATAATTTTTACTGCGTCGTCAACAAGAACATTTCTCGAAACTTCAAGCTTTGGAAGACCAACTTTTTTAACAAGATCTTCAATAGCTGCAATCATTTTTTGAGTTTCTTTATGAGCACTTACTACTGCACTATGTACGATATCTTCGGAAACCTGAAGTGCACCAGCTTCAATCATCACTGTGAGGTCTTTACTTTGTGAAACGACTATATCCAAATCAGATGTACTTCCTTCAGTTACAGTTGGATTAAAAATAAGTGTTGAGTCTTCACCTTCTGGATTTTTTACTGCACCCATGCGAATTGCTGCAATAGGACCCTTCCATGGGATTGGAGACATCGCAAGAGCTGCAGAAACTGCGTTGAGGGATAAGATATCAGGTTCATGTTCTCCATCTACAGAAAGAACAGTAATAACCACCTGTACTTCATTTTTAAATTCCTTTGGAAAAAGTGGTCTGATAGATCGATCAATCAATCTTCCAGTCAAAATAGCGTCATCAGTTGGTCTTCCTTCTCTCTTTACCCAACGACTACCTTTAATACGTCCACCTGCATATAATTTCTCTGTATATTCAACACTCAGTGGGAAATAATCAAGGTCAGTTCGAGCGTTTCCTGCAACAACAGTTACCAAAACGACAGTCTCACCCAACTTAGCAAGCACTGACGTAGTTGCTTGTGGAGCAAGTTTTCCTGTTTCAAATATAATTGTTTTACCTGCAAAATCTACAGATACAGAGGTTTTTTCCATTAGTCTTTTAATCCAATCTTCTTTTTAATATCAGAGGAGCGGGCCTTATCGACCTTTACCAAAAAATTAAGAAGTCTTCGTCTTTTAGCGATCATGGAGAGAAGTCCACGTCTACTGTGAACATCATGAGCATGATCTTTTAGATGATCTGCAAGTCTTGTAATGCGATGAGTGAGAAGCGCGATCTGCACCTCTGGACTGCCAGTATCTCCATTTGCGGTCTGAAAGTTCTTAATTATATCTTGTTTTTGTGTCGTTGAAAGCGGCATAGGCTTGTATTATACCAGAAAGAAGCCAAGAATCGCAACCAGCTTTATTAAACAGTGGTAGACCCTTTATAAACTTTTGGCGTTAACCAATCTGAAGGAGGTTTTTGTGCTCCGCGATTGTCTTGTTTTACTTCTTGTCTTGGTTGTTCTTGTGGACGCTGTGCTCGTTGTTCACGTGGTTGCTGTTGCTGCTGATGTGGTTGATCACGACGTTCTTCTCGTCTTGGAAGAGATGCTGATTGTACGCGGACTGCACCACGTTTCATCAAAATAGCTGCAATTTCAAACGCTAAATATGATGTTGCTGGACTTTGAAAATTACTTGTTGCTGATGTAATTCCAGCAAGAAGATTTTGTGCAGCATCGATATCAATATCCATTTCAAGATTTAAAAGGAGATCAGCAACTTGTTCAGAAAGAGAAGAGAATTTTGGTGAAACAAGCACAATTTGACCAAACCCTTCGTTTTTATCTGAATTATCAATATTAACAATAGTGACATCTTTTAACGCTTCTTCTGATAACAAAACATTAAGATCTTGCATTGTCTGTGTTCCAATTGCAAAAACAAGGTCAGACTTATCTGCTCCACGCTTGAATTCAACATCTGTTTCAGAAAAGGTCAATCCAGTTTCACCAGCTTTAACAACAATATTCAAAAATCCGCCATCAATTGTATATGATACTTTTTCAATTTCTCCTTCTCTGTAAGGAAATGAAACAACAAGATCTCCTGTTGATCCTTCAGTAGCTCCTTTTACTTTATCTATTCCAACAAGAGATGAAAGTTCAACAATTGCCTCTGTAGGTGAAAGTACTGATGCTTTTTTATTAAGTGAGTTAAGTGTTAAGTAAAGTGATAGTGCAGCTGCCATTTGGTCAACTGTGGGATTTGCAGACACAGCAATAGAGACAGTGTTACTGCGTGCAATTGTGTCCTTAATTCGTTGAAGTGATGTATTGTCCATAATATCCTATATTATTCATGGGATATTACCACATCTCCTACCTGAAAGTCAAGCAAAGGGGAGATAATTATGCCTGCTTCATTACCCTTTTCTATCTTAGATATTGGATTTTTACCAACACGAAGTGAGTTAATTTGAGTCTCACCAATAACCTCATCTCCACGCATGATTCTAGCCTTGTCACCTCGAGCGATTCTCCCATCAAGAACCTGAATTCCAAGTGCAAATGTTTTTTCAAATGGAAATTTTGCTAGTACCCTTGCTGTACCATAAATCTGCTCTATCATCGCAAGTGCTTTCCCTTCTAAAACCTCAGAAATCTCGTCCAATAGTTCATAAATAATAGTATAATTTTTCATCAGAACTTTCTCTGTTCGCGCAAATTTTGCAACCTCTGGTCTTATTTTTATTCCAAATCCAATAATAAGCGCACCAGTTGATTTAGCCATAAGAACATCAGCTTCAGCAATTTCACCTGTTTTTTGTGTAATTATATTTGCTTTTTTTGGAAGTGCTTGAATAATAGCCTCAAGTGAACCTTCTGTATCTGCCACAAGTATCATAGTTAACTCATCTCCAACTTTTCGTGCTGCGAAGGCCTCTTCTAGAGTTAAAGATGCTTGAATCTTCTGAGCATCTTGTATAGCTTCATGAACATTTTTTGAAATAATACTTCCAACACTTGGAACTGTTGAAAAGCCACTGACTTCAGCTGCCTGACCAATGGTCACTTCTGATACTTGTTTGCCATCATCCGTGACAAGTGATCTTACTCTAAAGCTCCCATTTTCAGAAAATACATCATCGCGAACACGCAATGTTCCATCCTTAATTATCACAGTTGCTCTTGGCCCACTTTTTGAATCTAATTTTGATTCAATAATAATTGCTCGTAAGTCTGCATCTGGTTTTGCAGTTGTCGGATGATCATTTTCGCTCATTTGCTGTACAAGAAGTATAAGATCCAAGAGTTCTTTTATGTTTGTTTGTGTTTTTGCCGAGACTTCAATTACTGGAACATCTCCACCCATTCCTTCAAGAAGAATATTTTCACTTAAGAGTTGTTGTTTTACTTTTGTGGGATTTTTGGTAGGAAGATCAGACATAGTAAGAACGACTATAAATGGAAGCCCTGATGTTTTTAACAGCTGAATACTTTCCCGTGTTTGAGGCATAATACCATCGATCGAGGAAATAATGAGAAGACAAATATCTGCAGCTTGGGCTCCTCTTGATCGCATTTTAGTAAATGCTTCATGACCGGGAGTGTCTATAAAAGTTATCTGTCTTTTAACTTCATCATGTAAAATCTCAACTGAAGATGCTCCTATTTTCTGAGTAATACCACCATGTTCACGCTCTGCAATAGATGATTGGCGAATAGCATCAAGTAGTGTTGTTTTACCATGGTCAACATGACCTAAAACGGCTACGACTGGAGGATAAAATGTTGTTGAATTTTCTGTTGCCATAATGATGAATGATTTCCGTAAGCTCGCATACAATTACTTTTCTTCGTCGCTTACCGACTCTTGAATTGTTTTATTTTCTTCAACAAGTACTTCTTGAGCTATTTCTTCAACAGCTTCTATACTAGGTGTCTCCTCAAGACTCTCTGCTTTTATCTCTTCTTCAGAATTAACTTCTCCTACAGGAGCTTCTTCTACAACTTCTTGAGCTATCTCTTCAGTAACTTCTTCTGGTTCAGAAACAACAACTGGTGATTCGTTTCCTTCAATTTCAATTCTGTATCCTGTAAGTTTTGATGCAAGTCGCACATTTTGTCCTTCTTTACCGATCGCAAGTGATAACTCTTCTTGTGGAACAAAAACTTTAGCAACTTTTTCGTCTTCATTTAACTCAACTCTTACTTGCTTTGCAGGGGAAAGTGCTGCAGCGATATATGATGTTGAATCATCTTGCCATTGAATAATATCAATTTTCTCTAATCCATTAAATTCTTGAATGATTGCTTGAACACGGACACCTTTTTGACCAACGCAACTTCCTACTGGATCAATTCCAGGTTGACCTGAATAAACAGCAATTTTTGATCTATTTCCAGGCTCTCTCACAATTGCCTTAATCTCAACGCTTCCTTGTGCAACTTCTGGTACTTCTCTCTTAAAAAGTCCTTCTAAAAGACCATTGTCAGATCGAGAAACAATAACTTCTTCGCCCTTCAAACCTTCTCTAATTTCTTTAAGATAGACAACAATTCGTTGATTTTGATGATATTTTTCAGATTGAATTTGTTCTTGGATAGGCATAAGTGCTTCTGCTTTTCCAATATCTACGATAATATTAGGACCTGCAAAACGAAGAACAGTTCCATTGACGATCGTTCCCATTTTAATTCTAAAATCGGAAATAATTGCTTCTTTTTCTTTTTCTCTAATCTTTTGTAAAATTACTTGTTTTGCAGTTTGTGCGGCAATTCTTCCAAAACCTGGAGGAGTGACATCTTCACCATTATGAAGAATTTTTGCTTCACCAGTATTTGGATTTAATTCTGCAGCGAACTCCTCTACAACAATATCTGGATGATCTTTTCGATACGCTGCAAGAATCGCATTTTGGACTGTATCTAACACGACCTCAACATCAACTCCTCGCTCAGTTGCGACTTGGTTGAGTGCTAAGGCAAATTCACTTCTTTGTATTGCTGGCATAGTCTGTTAAGTATACCAGATCTCACGTGTAGCTTCAACCTAAGAGTTTACTATGTACAGATCCCTTGGACAATACTTTCAAAAATATTTGCAAGCCTACTTACACCTCGTACTTCTACATCGTAATATGTACTAGATTGGCCAGATGGTGTTGTTGCAACAGATTTCATCAGAGTTCGAAGTCTATCACTTGAATCTACAGGAGACACAAAATAACTATCATCTTCACCACTCCGAGTATCATAAACAACAACTGAGTAGACTTTACTTTCTCTCTTTAACTGAGCTGTTAAATCTGTACGTGGATCAAGCTCTCTTGCAAAACATTTTTGGTATGGTCCAGTTGATGTTTGTCTTACAGGTGAACATGAACCCAAATTTTGATCAACAATACTATCTGCGCCTGATCTTTCTGGAACGCCATCTGAAAAAACTATTGTTACGTAGTTGTAATCACGAAAATACGATGTTCTTTCTTGAGCCCTATCAAGTCTATCTATAGCTACTTGAAAACCCTGACGCATATAGGTTCCCCCTAAACCTCCTTGAATAAGAGTATTGACTGCTTGATCAAAGGTAGTCTTATTATCTCTATATTTATTTAAGGCTACGATTTCACGAACACCTCTTGTACTTCCATAAGAAAAATCTGTATATGAGCCAAAAGCATACAAACCAATTCCAGTCTCTGGTTGCAATTTATCCTTGAGTAATGTCAATGCACGCTTTAACTCAACGGTTTTATCTTCAAACTGCATTGAAGCGGATAAATCTGCCAAAACTAAAATTGCAGTTCTATTCAAGCAAGCAGTCGGTGTAACAGTAACTGAAGGTGACACTGAAGGAGAAGGAACAACCGTTATAGAAGGGATGCGTGTAGGTGTTGGGGTGAAGGTAGGAGTAGGTGAAGGCTTGATTCGAATATCGACTAATTGGAGAGAATTTTCAGAACTTCGATTTGCTGACTCCTCATCAATAATTACTTGATCCGACGCTTTTGGATTTGGGCTCAATTGAGGAGTCAGTCCGCCTGTAAGAGCAAATGCACCAGCCATTGCTGTTGCTAAAATAAATAACACATAGATACTGCCACTTCCTCTAAATGTACGAAATAATAGTTTTCTTTTCATATCACTACTCTAAGAGCAACTCCATTTAGTGTCAAGAAACAACGATATTAAATTCATTGTTTTCAACTGAAACAACAATGGTGCTCCCTCTCACTATTTCATTTGAAAGCATTTTTTTTGAAATGAGATCTTCAAGTGTATCTTGTATATAACGTCTTATTGGACGGGCACCGAACTGTGGATCAAATCCGTCAAGCGAAATTTTTTCTATCACTTTATCGCTAAATGAAATATTTATATCCTTTTCTTTCATTCTTAAAATAAGTTCTTCAAGAAGTAGCTTTGATATTTTTGCAAGCTCATCAGTATTTAATGGTCTAAATGTCACAATATCATCAAATCTATTTAATAATTCTGGTTTAAATAACTGCTGAGTTTGAAGAAAATCTACAAGCTTTTTTGAATCAAGAGTTCTTCCATTTTTAACTTCTTCGCTAATATACGCGGAACCAGCATTTGATGTTGCGATAATAATAGTATTAACAAAAGAGATAGTTCTACCCTTATTATCAGTGAGTCTTCCATCATCAAGTACTTGCAAAAAGAGATCTAAAATTCTTGGATGTGCTTTTTCAAATTCATCAAGAAGAACTAAAGAATAAGGATTGTCTTTTACCTTCTCTGTTAACTCACCTCGTTCGTCTCCATCACCAGGAGCTGAGCCTAACAATCTCTTTTCACCACTACTATCAGCGTATTCACTCATATCAAGCCGTATCATGGAGCGTGTCCCACCAAAATATATTTCAGAAAGTGTTTTTGCAGTCTCTGTTTTACCCACACCTGTTGGACCCAGGAATAGAAACGAAGTTGGGCGTTTTTTATCAACCATTCCTGATCGAAGTCTTCGAAGTGCCTGAGAAAGGACTTTAATAGCCTCATCTTGACCAACAATTTTTTTATGAAGTGTTCCTTCTAGATTGAGCAGTAATTCTTTTTCTTTTTGATCTGGTTCAGAAAGTGCAATATGTGTCTTATCTTCAACAGACTTTGTCACTATTTCTGCTGTAACATATCTTTTTTTTGTAAAACTCATAACAGGGGAGGATGATTGGAGAACTCTTTCTGCAGTATCTTGAAGAAGTCTAATAGCACTTCCAGGAAGCTGCATATCTTGCATATATCTATCTCCTAGAGCAACTGCTGCAACAATCGCATTGTATGTAATTGCAATTGATGACCTTTTCTCAAGATCAGTACTAAACTCCATCAACATTCTTCGAGCTAACTCTTCTTCAGGCTCGGTAAGAGTTATTGGAGTAAAAAGTTGAGCAAGTGGCTTACCTTCAAGGTAGGTTTTGAAATTCCCTGGAGTAATGGATGCAACAATTGGAAATTCACCACTCTGTAAATATGGATACAGAGCTCCAGAAAGATCCATAGAGAATGATGAAGATCCTAAAATGTCTTGCAATTCTGGGATATACATGATCACATTTCCTGAATGAGATACCTCTTCAATAATAGCTTGAAGCCTTGTTTCAAGATCTCCTCTGTTTGCTGCGCCTGCAATAAGTGGCCCTACAAGAATTTCAAGTATTTTCTTGTGTCTTGTATGTGGAGTACTTTTCCCTGTATAACTATCAATTGCAAAACGCCTCATTATTCCTTCTTTTCCCGATCCTTGCTCACCAACGAGAAGAATATTATTGTTTTGTGGCTTTGCCAGTGTTTCTTGAAAAAGTTCAAACTCTTTCTCACGTCCGAAAACGGATGTATTTTTCTGCATTGCATCAAAACTAAAATCTCGGGTATATTTCTGAGTCTCAGGAGTCCATCCAGTTACTAGGCCATCTCCAACGCCACTACCACTTAAATGTACTTCTAATTTTTGAGGTTTCTCTTCATTCTGGAACTTGAACCTTGTCCATCTCAAAATATTCATAAAATCACTTTCTCTAAGTTTTTTTGAAAGAAGTAGTTTCACATCTTTCTCAACATACAGAATATATGCTGCTAAAATGTCTGCAGTCGTTATGTACGTTCCATCGACAGACTTTGCGAGTTTATAAGCGTATTTAATGAGAGTACCTGCATCGATTTGACTATGAGGCAATTCTTGAGGCGAAATCTGAGCTCTTTCAAGAAGAAAATGTGCTTGTTTTGTAGATAGTAAATGAACAACGAGGTCTTCAGCAGATTCTGAACTGTAGAGAGCATATAAAACAGCTTGAGTACATGCTGCAATCGCTTCCTCTTCATTTATATTTTGCAATGTCTGGGCAGGTTTTAAACGAGATACTTTGTAGCGATAAAAAATCTCTGTCATGAGAAAAATATTGAGAAAAAATAAAGGCAAACTATAATCGCCTTGTTGTGACAAAACCCCAAAGAGAACCAGTAATAAACAAACAAAGATAAAAAGTCTGACCGTACGTACTAGTGCTGATCTATAAAAAGCATAGAGAGTAATAAATTGTTTTTGTGACGCTACCATATTAAGATGAGAACTGTTAAGACTGGAAAAAGTAAAAATCCACCCAAAAGAAAAAGCTCCACAAGTAACAATCCTGCAAATAATAAAAGATCTACTACTATGAATATTGTTTTTACAGCTATTCCCATCCCTAGTGAAAATCCAACAAGCCCTTTTCTGTATTCATTTTTAAGCGGTTGAAAATAGGTTCTGAGAAAGAGTGGAAGTGAAAAGAGTTGAAAAAACGCTTGATTTAATGAAAGAAAATAATCAAGCATTCTCGAAGGTACCTCAAAATACCAAAACCTAAAGAAATATAATGGGAGTGTGAGCAGTAATGGCATGTTTCACTTAAAAGTATAAGTGCTTTTGAGGCAAAGAACAAGTTTAGTTTACTGCAGCGGAAGCAGAGGGAACTGAAGGTTGTTGAGGTTCTTCTTTTTTCAAAAATGGCGGACTAAAATCTGGAGTAGCAAACTGAGCCTGCTCTTGTGGCAGCGGTAAAGATTGACCTACACTACTAGGTGATTGTGGAGGAGTAATAGGTTGAGGAATTGAAGAATCTACCACATCTGTTTTTATCTCATTTGACTGAGTTGTCACTGTTGGAGACTGCTCTTGATTCACCTGTGTTCCAGCACCTTTTGCAAAAACAAAAGTTGCTTTTGTACTATCGTAATCAATAAGAATAGTATCTCCTGGTACAAATGATTTATTTATCAAGAGAAGTGCTATCTGATTCTCAATCGAAGTCTGTATCAATCTTCGAAGCGGACGAGCTCCATTCGCAGGATCGTATCCTTCATCAGCTAGTTGTGCAAGAGCTTTATCTGAAGTTTGAATATGATAACCTTGTTCTTCAAGAAGTTTGGCGGTTTTTGAAATACCAAGCTTTGCGATTTGCGACATATCTTGTCTTCTCAAAGGTTTAAAGATCACAACATCATCAAATCTATTCAGAAGTTCTGGTCTAAAGAATTTTCTTAATTCGCCATTTACCATACTTGATAATTCAGCAAATTGCTTATCAAAGCTTTCTTGTGTTGAACCTGATGGAGCTTCTGATTTTTCTGACAATTGTTGTTGAATAAGAGCACTTCCAATATTTGATGTACAAATAACAATTGTATTCTTAAATGAGATTGTATTACCTTTATTATCAGTTAATCTGCCGTCTTCAAGAAGTTGAAGTAAAATATTGAATACATCAGGATGAGCTTTCTCAACCTCATCTAACAAAACTATTGAGTACGGTTTTGAACGAACTGCTTCTGTCAACTGTCCACCTTCTTCATATCCCACATAACCTGGAGGTGCCCCTATGAGCTTTGCAACTTCATGTTTTTCCATGTATTCACTCATATCTAATCTCACAAAAGCATCATCTTTGCCAAAAAGAAGTTCCGCTAATGCTTTTGCTAATTCAGTCTTTCCGACTCCTGTTGGACCAAGAAAAATAAATGAAGCGATTGGCCGATTTGCTGGAGCCAAACCGATTCTTCCACGTCTCACTGCTTCTGAAACGGCTTTTACTGCCTCGACCTGGTCAACGAGTCTCTCATGGATTTTGTCTTCCATCTTAAGTAGTTTTTGACTTTCATCTTCAGTTAGTTTTGTGATTGGAATTCCAGTCCAATCTGATACTACTTTTTCAATATCTTTTTTTACCACTTGGGTGTCTTGTCTTTTGCCTCCACCATTTGCAAGCTTCACTTCTGCAGCAGCCTCATCGAGAAGATCCACTGCCTTATCAGGAAGATATCGTTCTCCAATGTATTTTTTAGACAATTTAACCGCAGCAACAAGAGTATCCTCTGGAAGCGTCACTCCGTGGAATTTCTCATATTTCCCCTTTAAAACTTTAAGCATTTCAACAGCAACATCTTCAGTTGGTTCTTCTGCAATAATTGGTTGGAATCGACGCTCAAATGCTTTATCCTTCTCAAAATGTTTTCTATATTCAGTTGTGGTCGTTGTACCAATAATCTGCATATGACCTCGTGCTAAATGGGGTTTTATTATATTGGATGCATCTAATGCTCCATCAGTATCACCAGCACCAATAAGAGTGTGAATTTCATCAATAAAAAGAATTATTTGACCTTCTGAAGCAATTGTTTCATTAATAACACCCTTCAACCTTTCTTCAAATTCTCCTCTATGTGACGCTCCCGCAACTAGTGAAGCAAGATCTAGTTGAAATATCTTTCTTCCACTTAATTCCTTTGGTACTTGAGATGAAACAATTTTAAGTGCAAGTCCCTCAACAATTGCTGTCTTTCCCACACCTGCTTCTCCTATGATAATCGGATTATTTTTTGTTCTTCTCAGAAGGATATGAGTAAGTCTTTCTGTCTCTTTGTCTCGACCTGCAATTGGATCGAGTTTTCCTGCACGAGCCTCTTCAGTCAAATCAATAGCAAATTGTTCAAGGACAGATTTCTTTCCACCTTTTGCAAAGTTACCTGTTTTTGTGATCTTTTCAGTTAATGCCTGTCTTGATATTCCTTTATCTTGAATTTTCTTCGCAGCTTCGAGATCACTATTGCAAAACACAAGAAGTAAATCCTCTGGTGTCACAAAACTTGCATTTCTCCCCTCAGCCTCTCTATATGCTTTTTCAAAAAGTGCAGTTGAGTCATTACTCAAAGTTGGCTGACCACTAAAAGTCCCTAACTGCTCTTTGCCTTGAAGTTCTTGTGCGAGTTTTGCGACATCAACATCAAATTGTTCAAGGAGTTTAAAAACAGCTTCATCATACAAAAGCCCAATGAGTAACTGATCAGGTTCTATAAGTGGTTGTCTAATTCTTTTTGTCTCATCTTGGGCGTGATGAAGCACTTGAGTTGTCCGAGAATCAAGATGAGAAAGAGCTGATAAATTTTGTCTAAATGACGGATCCATCCGTGAACCTACAGCAGAAGACTGCCCAGGATCACTCGGCGGTGTTTGTGTATCGGAAGGAGTATTCTGATGAGTATTCTCAGGAATTTGTTGCTCTCCTTTTTGATCTTTATGTTGGCTGAACAGGTTACCAAGCATATATTAATTAAATACTAATGCCCCCTAAAGAGCAAGTCCTTATGTTTTCTCTTCTGCCTCAAGTGAAGGATTTAATATCTCTGATTTTTTTATTGAAATGTCTACTTTTGTCTCCTCACCCTCTTCTATTGCTTTAAGTGTTTCAAGCGCCATTTTTCCAGCCTCAAGTTTTGCTTTCAAATATCCTATGACTTCTTCTTTACTAAATCCACCTATCAGGAGGAAAGGGAGAATATCTCGAACAAGATCTAGTCCGTCCTGCACATCATTTGGATTTGAAGATGACAGAAGATTTATTACATCAGTGATTTGTTTTTGATCACCTTGAATCCACTCTTCTCTTGTTTGCTCATTTTCGCCAAGTTTTGGAACATCTGAATGAAGATAAATTTCGTACCACATCTTTTTCACAGCTTCATAATCATCAAGACTTACCTGCTGCAATCGATTTTGAAGTGGGAGTATAAAAGGAGAGAATTTTTTTGATCTTTGTTTTTTATCAAAACCGTCAATAATTCTTGAAGCTATCGGATGCTTCAAACCTTTTTCCTTAATTACTTCTTTATAAAAACTCATGGTTTTATCAATTGTTTCTTTTGATGGAGTAAGAAGTGTCATAACAATATACTGAGCAAGTGGATCTCCACTCTCAGACGATTTCATAACGAAGGTTTGAAGTTCATTTGCTTTCTCCTCGGTCAATGTCCCTTTTGTCATCTGCAAAAGTTGAGAAGCAAACTCGTGTGAACTTTCTTCTTGATGAAGTCTCTCTATGAGTTTGGTTATCTCTATCTTCTCAGTTGCAGTCCCTATTTCCTGTGGACGAGATAATTTATTTGCAAACCGTATCATCTCATTTCCTTGAAGTTGTCTCACTTCTTGAATAAAATTATTTAATCTCTCTACAAAAGCATCCTGCTTAAGTTCTGATGAATGAAGAGTTTTTTGAATTTCTTTTTCATCAGATGACAAGGTGTCTGTATTTGTTTGATTGACTGAATTTTCTACAAATTGAAAGAATGTTAATGCCTCACTCTCAGATAATGATTCACTCTCTGTAAGTGATGTTGCACTGAGAAGTGACTCAGCAGTTTTATTCCCTTTACTACTTTCCCTTTGGAGTTGTTGACGGATCTGTTCATATTTTTCTTTTTCAGATGGTATTAACGTCTCAGGATGTGCGAGTGATGATAATACTTGAGAAACAATATGATCTTGTGAATTATTTTTTTCGTATTTTTCTTTTTCGAAAATCACAATATCTTTCATTGTTGGAAGTGTTAAATTTACAAGATTTAATATATCCCCATCATTTTGTATATTTGATGTGGAAACTGGAGATGAATTAATAAGAGTTGGAGAAGTTAAAATTGAATCTGTCTGTGGTCTATCTGACGAATCTGATATTTCTCGTGCAACATCTGCAGACATATGCCTAACAGTTTGCGTTGATTTTCTCTCAGTATCAAGTAAAGTTTCATCTTCTTCAATTTCTTCCTGAACATCTTCCATAACACTTTTTCCAGCTTCAAGTTTTGCTTTCAAATATGCAACTATCTCTGTTTGACTAAATCCACCTATGAGTAGGAAAGGCAATATATCTGCAACTTCTTTCATACCTTCTTCAATATCTGATTCATTTTGTGAAGTAAGGAGGCTAATCGTTTTTTCTATCTCAGTCATATCAGACGTAATCCATTCTTTGCGTGTTTGTCTTCCATTAATATTTTCAGGGACATCTAATTCTTTATAATTTTCTTTCCACATCTTTTTTACAGCTTCATAGTCATCAAGACTTACTTGCTGTATTCTGTTTACAACAGGGAATGTGCCCGCCTTAGCTTTTACTGTTGCAGACAATGGAACGGAGACCATTGTTGATTGCTTCTGAGAGATAAGTCCAAGAAGTAGTGTTGCAAGTGGATCACCTTGTTTCTTTGCTTCCTCAAGTTGAGTTCTTATTTTTTCTGAATCCCAATCTGCTGTGCTTGTTGAATTCTGAGTTCTTTGAAGAATTTCAGTCGCTAAAGGATTATTCTGACTGCTTGATTGAAGTAACTCTGTATGTATATTCTGTATATCTTGTACTGATAGTTTGTTCTCAATTGATTTAACAATTTTTGTTGCTGTCTGATTTCCTGATTTACTTTCTTTAATAAGTTTTTCGTAAAGACTTTGATACTGTATACGCTCTTTTTCATTCTGAATTAACTCTGAGTGTGTTATCTTCTCGAGAACATTTGTTAAAGCAACTGTTTGAGAGACTTGAGACGAGGAAGCAGTTTTCAGGATTTCAGTCGCTAAAGGATTCCCTAGTGACTGTGCCTTTATTAATTCTTGCTGTACGAATTTCACCTGCTCAACTGAGGTAGACTTATCTAGTGACTCTTTAATCAATGTTGCTAATTGATTTCCTGATCGACTTGCGTCAGTTATTTTTTCACGAAGTTTCTCGTATTGTACTCTCTCTTTTTCAGTTGAAATTTTTTCGGTATTTGATAACTTTTGAAGAACAGATTGTAGTGAAGTTTGCTCTTTTGTTTCATTAGTGACAGAGGAAATATTACTTAAAATTGTTTTGACATACTCCTTACTCGAATTTGAAACAGTATTTAATTTTTCTCTTATCTCAATAATTTTTTCTCTTTCTGATGTATTGGTGACAGTAGATGGATTTGCTAATTGTTGAAGAATTGTTTGAAATGATTGATTAGATTGTGTTGAAGTATTACTTGATGAATACGAGGCAATTGTTCCAGCTGCATTGAGAATTGATGTAGAAATCTGATCTCCCTGCTTACTTTGTGCAACTAAGCTTTCTCGAATTTGTCTAAATCTTTCTCTCTCAGCAGGTGTAGATACTTGTGTTGGATTTGCAATATTTTTAAGGATATTACTCGTTCTTTCTTTTTCTCTCTGTAATACTGCTTTACTTGTTATCTTTTCTTTTTCAAACCGGGCAATATCTCTCATGGTAGGGATAGATAGTGAAGTGAGTTGTGATATCTTTGTTGTTTGTGAGCGAGCAATAGACGTTGGTCTATTAACTTGAGTTTTTTGTGAGATTGATGTTGCACGAGGAATCTCGCGCGCAAGACCTGTATTCGCAGGCGCAGTATATTTTCGAGCAAAAGGAAGATTGCGTGCAAGACCTGTATTCGCAGGTCCAACCGGTACAATAGGTGTTTTTGGATTTGCAGGTGGAATTATACGTGAATTTATAAGACCTAACATCTGTTTGTATGCTGGGCTTTCTCTATAATTAAATGACATCATATAGTCTAAAAATATTTGTAAGAGAATAAATGGCAGAATTATTACAATCCAAAGCATAATCAATGAAACCAAGTAAAGAGCAAATGTATCGGGGAGATTGACACTATTATTAATGCCAACCTTTTGTCCTGGTCCACCAAGGAGAATATTGACAGCTGTTGGATAGATTATTTGAGATTTATCACCGATCCCTGCAGGATTGAAAAAAAGTGGAAGACTTGTCTGCCATAATCTCACAAGTCCTGAAAGAAATATCGCAAACAGCGGAGCATACATTAGCCATCTAAAAAATTCACCAATCCAAATCTTCCCTGTATTTCTGACAGGATAAAAAAGTAGAAGTATAGGAAAAACAGGCGAAATAATAAGGAAAAACCATAAAATAATCTTTCTGATAATGAGGAGAATTGCCATCACGTAATACGTAAAAGCAGTTAGCTTTACAAAAAGTAGTGAGGTGAAAGCTGTTTCGTCAAATTCTGTTCCAAACCGCCGTAGTCCCTCAAATGTTCGATAATCAAATCCAATAAAGAGTAAATCTCTTGATGAAATAATAGCTCCTTGAGGGTTACGCAAGAAAAATCCTTGAAAGATATCAATAATTTGATACAAAAACTGCACGAGTGAAAATGAAAATGTAACAAGTAAAATGACAAGGAGGAATCTAGGTAAAAATCTTTTAGCTGACAAGCTTTTTCCTCGTGTCACAATAAGAATAAATGAGGTGATCATAATAACCACAAGGAAAAGCGCAAAGACTATTCTCTGGACAACCTGCCAAAATGGAATAAGTGGATTTGTAGCATTATCATAATTTTGCGCAGTCCATCGATAATCTCTCAATGTCCAATCAAGAAGCATTCCTGATCGCGATGCATTTTTACCAATTTTTGTCACCTCTGCGTCTCTTATCCAGGCTCCAACTTGTGGAAGCTCATCTTCTTGAGCGTGTACTGGTTGAGGAATCAAGAAAAAGATAAACGCAATACTCAGTACAAGTAATAATTTAGGCAGCAGTAATTTCATTTTTATCGGGAAAATCCAGGTATAGCTAAAATATCAATCAATACAACCTCAATAAAGAGATATCCAAAAATTGCAAGAAGAAGACCCAAGATTGCATAAAAAATATAACTTTTACCTGAGTTGATCTGAGAAGGATTCCCCCTTGATGTTAAAATGACATACCCGCCAATTATGACGAAAAGAAGTGCAACTCCCCCAATAAGACTCAGTCCAATAGTATAAAATCTTCCGATAAATTGAATTGGATCAATAGGCAGACACCCTATCTGGGTCATTGTTTCATTGACTGGGCACATAACATACAGCAAATCCGTTATAAACGGCTACTTAAGAAAAGTATAGAGTCTTCGTGGGGAAATTACAATTTGAAGATCTTAAAACCAACTTTTTTTACCATTTTCTTTTTCAAAATTCTCTAGAAGTTCTTTTTGTTTTTTGTTAACAGACTTTGGAATAACAATTTTAACTCTGACATAATGATCACCTTTATTTGTACTTTGAAGTCGCTGAACACCCTTTCCCCTCAATCGGATGAGAGTCTCAGGTTGAGTTCCTGGAGGAATCTTAATACTAATTTTTTCATCGATTGTCTCAATCTCGACTGTATCTCCTAATACTGCTTGAGGAAATGATATTTCTTCAATGGTAACGATATCAGATCCCTCCCTCTGAAATCTTTTATCAGCAGCTACATCAAACACAAGATCAAATTCACCAAACCTCATTCTCACTCCCGTATCAACACCAGGAGGAATTTTTATTTTTTGTTTTTTTCCATCAATATTTACTTCTTTTTCAGCTCCTTTAATTGCTTCTTGGAATGTAAGGGAAAGTGAGTATACTGGCCTTCTTTGACGGCTACCAAACGGTGATGCTCCACCAAAAAATTGTTCAAAAATATCAAATGGATCTGAAAATCCTCCAAAATCCTGAGATTGACCGTTTCCGCCTGTTGAATATGAATAAGAGAATGGCCCATAGCGGCCACCCTGCCCACCAAAAGGACCACCAGCTCCAGCATTTTCAAATGCGGCTTCACCATACTGATCATATGCTTGACGTTTACTCACATCAGACAAAACTTCATAAGCCTTTGTAATTTCTTTAAATTTACTTTCTCCTTCTTTTGTTTTATTTCGATCAGGATGATACTGAAGAGCAAGTTTCCGATATGCCTTTTTTATCTCATCTTGAGTTGCTGATTTAGCGACACCTAAAACTGAATAATAATCATTACTTGCCATTTGCTTGTTCTCCTTCTTGGTTTTTTCTTTTCTTTGAATTCAGTCTCGTATTTTCTTTTGCTGTATCAAGTGCCACTCTAATTTCAGCCACCATTTTACTCCATTGTTCAGGCGACATCCGACGAGTTGGTTCAACTGGTGTCAATGTCTGATCACTTAACCATGATGGTTCTTTCTCATTGAATGTGTCTTCTCTATCAGTTTCACGACTAACTTCAGTATTTGGGTTCGCCAGCAGAGCTCGCTCCTTGTGAAGTCTATCTATTTCATCTCGTTGTGTTGAAAAAGGTTGTCCCATATTACTTAATCTATCAATTTCTTCGCCGATAAGGTAAATCTGAGTATCAATTTTCTCAATTCTTTGTATTACGTCATTATCAAGTGAAATAGGAGTCAGAGGAGGCTCAACGAATTCGTTATTTTTTTCCGTCATCAACAACTTCTCCTTCCACCGGCTCATCAGATGATTTTGCCTCGGAAGAAGTATCTGAAGCATCTTGTGTTTCAGAAGGTTGCTCAGCTTGAGGGTTTTGAGACATTGCTTGCCCGACTTTCTGAAGACTTTCTGAAAGTTCCTGTGTTTTTGTCTGTAACTCTTCTTTTGTTCCAGTATCTAAAATTCCTTTTAGATTTGAGATTTTCTCACCTACTTCTTTTTTGAGATCTTCACTGACTTTATCTCCTGCATCTTTAAGAGATTTTTCAGAAGTAAATATCAATGCATCTGCCTGATTTTTAGCTTCAATTTGCTCTTTCTTTTCTTCATCTTCCTTTGCATGGAGTTCTGCTTCTTTGGTCATTCTTTCAACTTCCTCTTTTGATAGGCCTGTTGAACCTGTAATTTTGATACTTTGCTCTTTTCCAGAAGCTTTATCTTGAGCTTTTACATGTAAAAGTCCACTTGCATCAATATCAAAGGTAACTTCAACCTGTGGCATTCCTCGAGGAGCAGGTGGAATACCGTCTAAAATAAATCTACCGAGTGACTTATTATCCTGAGCCATAGGGCGCTCTCCTTGCAAAATATTAATTTCCACTTGAGTTTGATTGTCAGACGCAGTTGAGAAAACTTGAGATTTGGATGTTGGGATGGTGGTATTTCGTGGAATAAGTGGTGTAGATACTCCTCCAAGTGTTTCAAGTCCAAGAGTTAAAGGTGTGACATCTAAAAGAAGGACATCTTTGACATCACCTGAAAGTACTCCACCTTGTACTGCAGCTCCAATTGCAACAACTTCATCTGGGTTAACAGATTTATTTGGCTCTTTCCCAAAGAATTGAGAAACAGTTTCAACGATTTTTGGCATCCTTGTCATACCACCTACAAGTACAACCTCATCAATATCTGCTGCCTTCAGTGACGCATC
The DNA here is from genome assembly GCA_030917445.1 of Patescibacteria group bacterium. Lineage (GTDB taxonomy): Bacteria > Patescibacteriota > Microgenomatia > Levybacterales > UBA12049 > JAUPUR01. Next base: position 25,969 of record JAUPUR010000016.1, read on the forward strand.
ACTGAGAGCTTTTTCAACTGGTTTAAGTGTTTTCTGAATAAGTTCATCAACAAGACTCTCTAACTTTGCCCGTGAAAGTGTCATGGTCAGATGAAGAGGACCTGCTGATCCTTGAGTAATAAATGGCTGATTGATTTGAGCTTCTTGAGAAACAGAGAGTTCAATTTTTGCTTTTTCAGCAGATTCTTTCAATCTTTGAAGTGCTTGTGGATCCTGTCTTAAGTCCACAGAATTTTCCTTCTTAAATTCATCAGCAATATAATCGATTATAACTTGATCAAAATCATCTCCCCCAAGATGAGTATCTCCATTTGTGGACTTAACTTCAGTTACTCCATCGCCAAGTTCAAGGATTGAGATATCAAATGTACCTCCACCTAGATCATAAACTGCAATTGTATGTGCATTTTTCTTATCAAGTCCATATGCAAGAGCTGCAGCAGTTGGTTCATTAATAATTCTCTTAACTTCAAGTCCAGCAATTTCTCCTGCCTGCATCGTTGCTTGTCTCTGACTGTCGTCAAAATATGCTGGAACAGTAATAACCGCTTCTGTTACTTTTTCACCAAGATAACTTTCCGCGTCAGCCTTTATTTTTTGAAGTATTTGTGCAGAAATTTCTTGAGGTGTGTATGTTTTTCCATCTACTTCAACAACTGCCATATCATCTCTTCCGGCTTTGACAGTATAAGGAAGAAGTTTTATGTCTTTCTGTACGGAAGCATCACTAAATTTTTTCCCCATAAGACGTTTGACAGAAAAGATTGTTTCTCTTGGCTTCAAAACCATCTGACGTTTTGCAACGTCTCCCACAACATGTGTTTTAGGATCTACAACTGATGGAATAACATTTCTTCCTTCAGCTGAATGAATAACTTTGGGAGATCCTCCCTCCATTACTGCGACACATGAGTTTGTTGTACCTAAATCAATTCCAATTATTTTTCCCATAATTTATTATTCCTTTTCTCCATTCCCAACGATTACTTGAGCTGGTCTTAAGAGCTTATCATGTAAGAGGAACCCTGCACGTACCTCTGATATAACAACCTCTTTTTCTCCATTTTGTGTTGTAATAACTTCCATGTGAGTAGGATCAAAATGTTGACCGATAGTCTCCATTCGAATTATTCCTTCTCTTTTAAGCGTATCTAGAAATTGTTGAGTACAGATCTTAAGCGTTTGATCTTCACTATGCAGACCTGCCATAAGTAATGTATCCAAAATTGGCAAAAATCGCAAGATTATATCTTTATTCGCTGATCTTATGAGATCGCCTCTTTCATCTCTAACCCGCTTTTCAAGGTTCTGATAATCAGCCAGTGCTCTTTTGTACTTGTTCTCCCATTCGCTTATCTGATCATCTTGAATTTCTTCTTCTTTTTCTTCTTCGTCTTGAATTTGTGTTGTATCGTCTGTCATTTTACCAACCCTTTGCCATTGATTCAATAAGTGTTCCAAAATAACGAACTGTTGGAACTACCGTCGTGTAATTTAACCTTACAGGACCGATGACGCCAATTTCTCCAGAACCATGCTCTGGTGTCTCATAATGAGTAAATACAAAACTATATGGACCTGTCAACTCCTGTCCAAGCTCATCCCCCATCAATATATAAATATCCTCACCCATGGTTGCATACGGTTGTTTACATAATTTATGAAAATAATCGTATTCATCAAGCGTTGAAAGTAAAGCTTTTGTGATATCTATATCAAAAAACTCTGGCATATCTAAAATGTTTGCATATCCTGAGGTAAGAACATCACCTTCATTTGTTGTTGCAATTGCAAGTGCACCTGTTTTATGTGCAAGTGATTTTGTTGCTTCTTTTAAAAATCGCTGCATAGTCTCACGGTAGTCCCAAATTTTTTCTTTGAGCGCAACTTCCTCAACTGTTGAAAGGACTTTCTCTTTCATTAACTCTTTTACATAAAATTTCATTCCCATTGGAGTAGGCACACGACCTGCGGATGAATGAAGCTTTTTTAAGTAACCAAGTTCTGAAAGTCTTACCATTTCATTTCTGATTGTGGCTGGTGATGCACTTAGACTATACTTCTTTTCTAAAGTCTCAGATCCCACAGCATCAGCTGTATTAATATATTCTTCAATAATTGCTTTTAAAATATGTACCTGTCTTTGTGTAAGATTATGCATAAATGTAATACAGAATTAGCACTATAATATCAGGAGTGCTATTTTTTGTCAATATTACTTTTTGAAGAAAAAAAGAAATTCTATACAATAATAAATATGAGAAGAAAAAACAGAAAATTACTCCATCTCTTCCTTGCACTTCTAAGCGGAGGAAGTCTTTTGGCGTGTATTCTACTCCTCTCCCCAAAGTATGCATTTGAACTACCATTTTTCAACATACCTATTCTCATCATTTTTTTCATTCTTCTTCCATGCTTTCTTTTCTTTGGAATCTCTTTTGCAACAAAAAGCCGGAAACATGCGTATCTTATTACATTTTTCGTCCTTGTTTATCTTTTATTTAGACTCTGGGGGTTGACTCACCCCTTTTTCTTCTTCCTCCTCCTGGCACTCTTTCTCACCTTAGAGCTTCTCTTTACAAGTAAAAACCATTCCTGAGCTTGTTTGAGGCTGGGCACTCTGGTAAAATGAGGTATGAGCAAATTTTATATAACTAGTGCAATTCCCTACGTAAACGGCAAACCACATATTGGCCACGCACTTGAATACTTTCAGGCAGATACAGTTAAAAGATTTCACAAACTCCTCGGTGAGGAAACACTTCTCCTATCAGGAGCAGATGAAAATGCACTTAAGAACGTTCAAGCAGCAGAAAAAGAAGGTACAGAAACTCAAGCCTTTTTAGATAAAAATTCACAAGTATTCAAAAACGCTTTTAAAACTCTTGGCGTCGAACTGGATATTTTTCAGCGTGGATCAGATAAAGAAAAACATTGGCCAGGGGTACAAAAACTTTGGCAGCTTTGCCTAGAGAGCGGCGATATATATAAAAAATCATACGAAGGACTCTATTGTATTGGATGTGAGAGTTTTAAGATTGAAAGTGAGTTAACCCCTGAAGGTTTGTGCCCCGATCATCTCAAAAAGCCTGAACTAGTTAATGAAGAAAACTACTTCTTTAGACTCTCCAAGTATCAACAAGAGATTATAGATCTCATTGAGTCAAACACCTTGCGAGTAATACCGGAGAACAAACGCCAAGAAACTCTTTCTTTTATAAAATCAGGACTTGAAGATTTTAGTGTTTCAAGATCTGTAACAAGAGCTAGAGGAATTGGAGTTCCTGTTCCAAATGATGCACAACAGGTTATGTATGTATGGTTTGATGCGCTAACTATTTATATGACGGGAGTTGGATTTGGAACAGACGAAGAAATGTGGAAAAAATGGTGGCCAGCCGATATTCACGTTATTGGAAAAGATATTAATCGGTTTCATACAGTCTACTGGCCAGCAATGCTTCTCTCTGCCAAACTACCACTTCCAAAGACAATCCTCATCCACGATTTTATTATTAGTGGTGGTCAAAAGATGAGTAAAACTCTTGGAAATGTGATTGATCCATTTGAGATGATCAACCAATTTGGACTTGAACCATTTAGATATTTCCTTCTCTCACAAATGCCAATTGACGATACAGGTGATTTTACTGTCGAGAGATTTAGAGAAGTGTTTCAAGCGAATCTAGCAAATGGACTGGGCAATCTCGTCGCAAGACTTGCCAAACTCGCTGAGAATAACCAAATAACTCTGGAAGATAATACCCTATCAATTGATACAGAAGTCATAAAAGCTTTAGAAACCTTTAACTTCAGTCTTGCACTTGAATCACTATGGAAAAGGATGACTGTCCTTGACAAAAAACTTAATGAAACAAAACCTTGGACCCTTCCACCATCTGAAGCAACACCTCTACTTATTGAACTTGCATATGAAGTTCGAACTATTGCCTACAATCTACAACCATTTATGCCTGAAACTGCAAAAAAGATCCTTGATCAATTTAGTGGTGAGATAAAAGCTCAATCTCCACTTTTCCCACGCATATAACCTATGATTGATATTCACTGTCATCTTAATTTTCACTCATTCGAAAAAGATTATGAGCAAGTAATCAAAAGAGCTCACAACGCAGGTGTTACGCGAATTATTAATGTCGGGACAAAAATTGATTCGAGTGAATGGGCAGTCAAGCTTGCTCATGAGTTTGATAACCTTTATGCCATTGTCGGCGTCCATCCTCATCATGCAGACAAAATAGAACTCTCGAATACTTGGCTTGAAGAACTAAGAAAAATTGCTTTAGAAAAAAAGGTAATAGGAATCGGCGAAATTGGCCTTGATTACTTTTCATACAAATCAAATGGCATTGTCGATCCTGCTCTTCAAAAAGAAATCTTTTCTTTACAAATTGAACTAGCACATGAACTAAATCTTCCTCTGCAAATTCATAATCGACATGCTGGAGAGGATGTTATCAAAATGCTTAAGGAAAGAAAAAATCTTCTACAAAATATTCCAGGCATGTTCCATTGTTTTGCAGGTACTATGGACGTACTTAAAGATGCTCTTGATCTTGGATTTTATATTGGATTTGATGGCAACAGTACATACAAAGGTCTCGCACCAGGTGAAAGTGTTTCATTAAGTGAGCAGATCGCATATACACCTCTTGACAGAATAGTTACAGAAACAGATAGTCCTTACCTTACTCCACTCCCACATCGAGGCCAGCGGAATGAACCAGCCTATGTTATACTCGTTGGGCAGCATATAGCTTTGGTCAAAAATAAACCTTTTGAGCAAGTAGTAGAACAAACTACTAAGAACGTCTATACTGTATTTAGTCGTCTTCAGTAATAATATGACCTCATTTTTTGATAAAATTTTTACCCGTTATCCAATAAAAACCAAGCGAGCATTGGAAATCTCAATCGGTTTTGCATCATGGAGTGTTATTCTCTCTCCTCTTTGGGGATCGTTTCTTATTCCAGCCTTTCTTGCTTACTTTATACTTTTCTTTGATATTTACTGGTTTTACAAATCATACTCTCTTGTGATCAACGCATATCGATCAAGTCAACGAATTAAAAAAGCTGAAAAAGAAGACTGGGTATCAAAAGCAAAAGTACTTCCAGGTTTTGATAAGGTACATCATGTTCTCATCATGACAAGCTACAAAGAAAGTATTGAAAAAATGAGAACAACACTTGAGAACCTTACTCGCCAAACACTCTCCCCTAAAAAATTATTCGTCGTTCTCGCTATGGAAGAGAGAGAACAAGAAGCAAAAGAAAAAGCAAGTATTCTCATAAAAGAATTTAAACCCTTTTTTGGAGATATGTTCGCAACATACCACATTGATGCACCTGGCGAAATTAAAGGAAAATCCTCAAATGAAGCATTTGCTGGAAAAGAAGCTCATGAAATTCTCTATCTCAAAGGCAAACTTGATATTGAATATGCAACAATCTCATCTGTCGATGTTGATTCAATATTTCATAAACATTTCTTTGCTTATCTCTCATACAAATATCTTGTTGATCCTCAGAGATATCATAAATTTTGGCAAACTGCCACAGTCTTTTACAACAATATTTGGAAAGTTCCCGCACCGATTCGAATTATTTCATTCTTTGGAAGTTTGTGGAGGATTTCACTTCTTGTTCAAGGAGATAGACTTATTACACAATCAACTTACTCGCTTTCATTCAAAATGCTGAGAGATATTGGATTCTGGGATGCAGACGTTATACCTGAGGACTACAGAATCTTTTTCAAAGCATTCTTTAAATTAAAAGGGAAAGTCTGGGTCGAACCAATATTCCTCAAGACATCAATGGATGCAGCGTACTCACACGGATATATTAATAGTCTAAAAAACAAATATCACCAAGAAAGACGTTGGTCATGGGGTGTCTCTGATGACCCGCTTTTTATTAAATGGTGGTTCACAGTTCCAAATGTACCGTTTTTGAGAAAAACAGTTATGGTCTATCATGTGGTTATGGACCACTTCCTCTGGCCTGTAAATTGGTTCATTATAACCGTCGCAGCTAATGTTATGCCTTTTATCAATCCAGCTTTCTCTCGAACATCTCTTGGATATACACTTCCAAGCTTGGCCGGATTTATTCTCACAGCGTGTATAGCTGCTATTTTTGCAATGATGTTTTTGGATTATAAAAACAGACCAGAGAATACCCAGCTACCACTTCACCGTAAAATATTCTTTCCGCTTGAATTTATCTTAATGCCAATTGTTGGATTTTTTCTTTCAGCATTGCCAGCACTTATTTCACATACGCAACTCATGCTTGGAAAGCGTATGGAATATAAAGTGACTGATAAAGCATGAAAAATCTATCCAAACTTGAAAAATGTAAAGAGTTTTGGTACCTCCTTTTCATAATTTGTCTTTTCTTTTTCCTCCGATTGCCTTCACTCATTGAGCCATATTGGTATGGAGATGAAGGTATCTATGAGGTACTTGGTGCAGGAATTTCACAAGGAAGAATACTTTATGCAGAAATCTGGGATAACAAACCTCCACTACTTTATATTTTCTATGCACTCGTTGGAGCAGACCAATTTAATATTCGCCTCCTTTCTCTCTTGACGGGAATTGCAACTATTCTTTCATTCTTTTCACTCTCACAAAAATTATTCAAAAGAACTTTCACGACTCTCATTGTAACGACTGTTTTCGCTATTGTTTTTGGACTTCCAATTATTGAGGGCAATATCGCCAATGCTGAAAACTTTATGCTCCTTCCAATACTTCTTTCATTTTCAGTTTTTGTATCATTTTTTACTCAAAAGAAAATTTCATATCTCAATAGTAAAAAGTTAGGATATCTTTTTTCTGGGTTTCTCCTTGGTTTTGCATTTCTCATAAAAACTGTTGCCCTTTTTGACTTTGCAGCAATAATTTTTATTGCTATTATCGCTACGTTTAATGAGCAACTCTCCATTAAAAGATTCCTTCCCCAATTTCGAAAAATTTCACAGGAACTACTCTATCTCACTCTTGGATTTGTATCTCCATTGCTCATTTCCCTCCTGTACTTCTTAAGTGTTGGAGCATTGACACAGTATATCGATGCAATTTTTCTTTCTACAGTTGGGTATGTAGGGTTTAATAATACTTTTTTTATTCCCCAAGGACTTCTCATCTCAAAAGTGATTCTATTAATCCTTTTTATCTCAATACTCTATTTAGTGAGAAAGAAAATATCATTTACATATCTTTTTATCTTTGTCTGGGTTGGTTTTTCAGTCTTCAATAGCTTCTTTTCTCATAGACCCTACACCCATTATTTGATTATCCTCCTTCCAAGCTTATGCCTACTTTTGGGACTTTGTCTTGAAGAATTACAGAGAAAAAGACTCATTGCTATCGGATCATTTATTTTTATTCTCTTTTTAGTTCTCAATTTCTTCAACCGATGGAGCTATACAAAAACAGTTATGTATTATCCAAATTTTGCTCTTTTTGTAACGAATAAAAAATCTCTTCATGATTACCAATCATTTTTTGATAGAAGAACTCCACGTGATACAGAAGTTGCACTTTATGTTAAAAATCATCTGGCAAAAAATGCACATGTTTTTTACTGGGGCAACTCTGCACAAATGTATAGGCTAAGTAACAAATTACCTCCTGGTCGTTTCACTGTTGCATATCACATAAAAACAAACGAGAATACATTGGAAGAAACATATGATGATCTTTTACGTGTCAATCCAGAATATATTATTGTCCTTCCAGACATGGGAGCTTTTCCTTACCCAATGTACAACTATGTTCACAAACTAACCATTCAAGATATTGAAATTTATGAACGAATTTATTAAACCAATTCTACTTGATAAAATTATAAGATTGACACTTCTGATTTCTTTAGGATTACTTTTCTTGTCACTACTCATCGTCGGAATATTTTACACAAGCTTACCTCCATTTATTCCACTCTTTAATCAAATGCCATGGGGAGAAGGTCGCCTTGCACCTACATGGATGTTTTTTCTTTTACCAGCTGTAACTATCTTTATCGCGATACTCAATATTGCTATCACAAAATTTATATATGAAAAAATGCCGCTTGTTGCAAGAATGCTCCATACTACAACACTTCTTCTCAGTATTTTTACAATCATCTTTATTTTTAGAAGTATAAGACTTATAATTTAGCATGCTTATCGTCACACTTTTACCATTTATTCTCTCACTTTGCATAACTGCAGTACTCACATGGCTCCTTCTCCCTCTAATTAAAAAATATGGCCTTATTGATGACCCAAAACTCCATAAACATCCAGGAATTATTCACACCAAACCAATCCCGCGCGGTGGTGGATTACCATTCTTTGTAGGAATACTACTTGTCTCACTTATACTTCTTCCATTTAACACTCAACTTTCAGCAATATTTCTTGCAAGTGCAATTGCGCTAATAGTTGGATTGATTGATGACAAATTTAATGCAGAGTCAAAAGATATTAGTCCTTATATAAGATTTCTTGTCAACATTTTATGTGCAACCATAGTAGTCGGAAGTGGAGTTAGTATCTCATTTATTACCAATCCATTTGGCGGAATACTCCATCTTGATACTATTTTAATTCCACTACTTAACATTCCAATTGGAGATGTCATTGCAGGGCTTTGGATAATCTGGGTTATGAATATGCTCAACTGGAGCAAAGGTGTTGACGGACAAATGCCTGGAATTGTAGCGATATCTGCCCTAGTCATTGGATTACTTAGTCTTAGATTTACTGGGGGTGTGATAGATGCCCAATTGTCTTTCATCATTGCAGGAAGTGCTGTTGGATTTCTCATATTTAATTTTTCCCCAGCCAAAATATTTCCAGGATACGGCGCAACATCTGTCTATCTTCTATTGGCAGTTGTGTCTATTTTTTCAGGCGCAAAACTAGCTACTGCAATTCTTGTCATGGGAGTCCCAATTGTTGATGCTGTTTTCACAATTATCAGACGACTCATAAATAAAAAATCTCCTTTTAAGGGAGATCGACTACATCTCCATCATATTCTCCTTGACCTAGGTTACTCCCAAAGACAAGTTGCTTTTGCATATTGGGGATTCTCAGCTCTTCTAGGAACAGCTGCGTTAACACTTGAAAATAAAAGTAAAATTTTTGCACTCATTATGCTTCTGGTTATAGTCACGGGTGGATTACTTTTTTTACACTTTATGGTACGCTTAAGGCATGAAAAAGACGTTTCGTGATTATTTAAGACTTCTCCGTCCTCGACAATGGATTAAAAATCTAGCAGTATTTGCTGCCATTACTTTCAATGGTCAACTATTTAATATTGTGACACTTGAACAGGTCTTTGCAGGCTTTATTGTTTTTTGTGCAACATCAAGCGCGATCTATGTTATCAACGATATTTTTGATATTGAGAAAGATAGACTACATCCTTTTAAAAAATTTAGACCTCTAGCAAATGGAGACATCCCAATCCCAGTGGCACTAGTAATTGCTCTTGTTTTGGGAACAAGTGCTGTCATTGCAAGTTATTTTATTTCAGAAGCATTCTTTCTTATTACTCTTGTCTATTTAATCCTACAGTTATCATATTCAATTGTTCTTAAAAATATTGCGGTAATCGATATTCTTGCACTCGCTGGAGGATATATACTTCGAGTGTGGGCTGGAGAATTTTTAAGTGGATTTCATATTTCAGTTTGGTTATTGCTGACTGCAATTTCACTCTCGCTCTTTCTCGCTATAGGAAAAAGACGATCTGAACTTACCCTTGTTTCGCAGCACTCAAGTGCGCATATAGCAGCAATGAGAAAATCATTGTCACATTATTCAGAAAGACTTCTTGATGTTTATGCATCAATTTTTGCGACATCTACGTTTATCTCATACTCACTTTTTACGTTTCTTGAAAATTCACGACGTTTTTCAATAACTAATGATTTTCTTTTTCCGGACTTTCTTCCCGGTTACCTTCAAAGAAAATGGCTAATGATAACAATTATTCCAGTAGTATATGGACTGATGAGATATTTACAGGATATTTACGAAAAACATGAGGGAGAAAGTCCTGACAAAGTACTTCTTTCTGACAAACCTCTTTTAGCTACAGTTATTACATGGATAGTCATGGTAATTGTCATTATTTATATTATCCAAGCCTGATTATTCCTCTTTTCTCGCATATTGACTACTAATCCAACCTTCATCCCCAGTGGTTAATTTAATTTTGTACCAACCAGGAGCTTCATCTAAAATATCAAACGTATCACCTGGATTCACACGACCGATTTCATCAGAAGATGTTGATGCTGTTTGTCTAACTCTCAAAAATCCATTTGGTGTTTGAAGGATTGTTATTTTTGTAGGCAAAGAAACTGGAGTAATAGTGGCAGATGGAGAGGCTGTTGGACTCACTGTAGGCGTTGGCGTTGCGATAACACCATCTTCATCTACCCCGAGGTAAACTGATGCAACTAATTTATATCCATTTGGTGTGCGAATTCTTACTCTTTTTTCCGTGTAACCAGTTTTTTTAAGAATTATTTCATGATCAGACTCTGTAACATCTTTTAAAAGAATAGGTGAGAACCCCGATGGAGTATTATCAAGAAGGACTTCTGATTTATCTGGTTTCGAGATAACAAGTAGCTCCCTTTTGTTACCCTCCTTTAACGGCTCCAGAGTGATAATACTTCCTTCACTAGTTGCTCCTTTTCCAAATTTTCTATCAACAACTGTAAGTACTGATTTAGAAATTGTGATCTTTTCTTGAAACTCTGAAAATCCTCCAGAAAGAGGTACTATCCTTATTGTATACTCACCAGTTCTGAGCATATCTTTGGAGTCACATTTGCAAAGTGGAGTTTTTCCAATTGATTTTCCATTTATAAAAACCTCACTCTGAGGCGAAGATGTCACCTGCAATGCTCCTTTTTCATTTCCTCTTAAAATAATTGACTGAACAATAAGAAAAGCAACCGAAGCAAAAATAAATGAAGGTATAAGAATAAGAAGAGCTTTTTTCATTGATAATACAGAGTAGTACTATACCAGATGGTTCATGCTTCGTAAATAATTTAAGCTTTCACAATACCAAAAACCTCAATCTCTCCACCACAGTACTTTATTATCCTGTCACATGCATCTTTAAGTGTCTTTTCTATTTGATCTGGAGAGATATCATATATTCCATCTACATTTACATAAAGATTTTTTGTCTCAAGTGTGACTGCAGTTCTTTTACTATCTCGGAAATTGAAATCGATATTATATCCACCAACTTTATCAAAATAAGCGATCTCTGTTGATTTATACGAAGTCTCTTCCGAATCACCTAAAAGCTCTATTTTCTCTCCCTCTTGTGCAAATCTTAAAACTGTAGGGAAAAGTATAGAGTCAAAATCAAACGCTCCTATGGAAATTTTACTTTCAAGTACCACCATATTATATGCATCAACACAGGTATTAACGGTGTAGAGACCTTTTCCTGTCGCCAACCGTCTCAGAAGAGCTTCAGGGGACGGTCTTCGAGAATGATAATCAATTCCCATTTCTTTATAAAGTTTTCTATATTGCAATACCTCAGGAATTGTATTTATATCTTCAGTTGTAAGTGAAGAAAATGAACTCACTATTCTTTCTTTTTCTTCTTCTAAGTTTTTATCTATCTTTTCAATTGTGACACCTTTAATAACTGCAATACCTACTGATATACTTGGAAATTTCTCAGAAACTTTCTGATCTATATGAAAATATCCTGTGTTTTTTAAAAGTGTTATCGGTGCATCGTTATTTTGCTTTAAAGATATATTCGAAACATCCTCAAATCGGGAACGAACAAAATCTTTATCAAGTGATAAGATAAGCCAACCTGCTTTTGGCCCATGTGATTTCCCAAGCAACGCCTGATATAAAGCACCAAATGCATCTTTAGATGGAACATTTAATTCCTTTGACTTTTCATAAATTGCTTTTTGAAATGATTCAGGATCCCATTCTTCTAGCATCATGTCACTAACTTCTTTAAGAAATTTCTTTTGTAAATCATTCAAATCTTTCGCAGAAAGGGGGATCTCTTTTTGCACGGTAAATTTCTCATTTTCAGAAGCAAATCTATCAACCCAAATACGCGCATATTTTGCCCATTCTTCGAGACCTTCTTTCTCAATATATGACTTCATATTAGGCATCTGGACAAACTGTGCTAGTGCTGAAAAACGGATTTGGGGAGGAAGTGTAATACTTTCATTCACCTGAGAAAGCTCAAAGATTCTTGCCATTTCCTCATCTGAATTTGACTCGTAAGCCAAAGCATATCTTTGGTATTCGTCAAAAAGTTTTGGGATCACATCTGGTTCATATGGATCAAAATTAGTTTGTTTTCTAATATCCATTTTAACAATTAAAAATCTGACAAGTTCTGGCGGAAGGATTTCTACCATATCAGCAGCAGCAAAACCACGACCTTTTGAAGATGACATTTTTTTACCTCCAATCAACATAAACTCATAACTAACGGGGTAGGGTACATCATAATGGAATACTCTCTCACAAAAAAGTTTTGCCATATCATGTGATCCACCGGCACTCATATGATCTTTTCCAGCTCCTTCAACAGTTACACCAATTGCTTGCCACTTAGCTGGCCACTCAACTTTCCATGGAAGCTTTCCTCTCATCTCTAATTCGTCACTAAAGGGTGATACCTTACCTTCGTATCCACAACCCTTAGTCCACTCTGTTGCATCGACTGGACATCTATAAAAGACTTTTTCACCATCCCAATTAAAAACTCTTGTTGTTGAAACTTTCTGGCAATTTTCACAGTACACCTGAAAGGGATACCAATCAGATGGAAGATCTTTTTTATACATCTCTTTATAGATCTTTCTTATTTCCTCAGCGTTATCAAGAACAACTTTTATTCCAGGATTCATTTTCCCTGAGGTATACAGATCTTTAGTCCAAATTATTTCAGGATGGCAACCAATTTTGTTAAATGCTCCTTTAAACTCATACGCATAATACTCAGCAAAATCTTTATACCCATCTACTGGAGATGGAATTTTGTATAAAGGCATACCTAAATATTTTTCAAAAATCTCTCGAGGTAAATAAGAAGGGATATCATCCATCGGATCGTGATTTTCAAAAACGTATGTATATTTTGTATTTACTCCTGCATCTTTAAGTGATTTATAAACGAGGTCATGAAAAACAACACCAAGTAACGATCCTACGTGAACTCTTCCTGAGGGTGTTTTCATATCATCTACCCACTCAAGTGGTAAATTTCTTTTCTTTAATTGTTGTGCTACTTCGTCTGCCCAAAACATGTGCTTTATTATAAGTGATTGCTCGCTATTTCGAAAGTTTTTCAAAACCTTTCAAAAATGATGTTGCCATCTCCCCTAAATCACTTATATTGTATCCTCCTTCCTGAACAAGTAGAGTCGGTACTTTTAATGTTGAGATGTCTTCAGCCATCGATTGATAATATGGTATTGTTAATTGAAATCCCCCAATTGGATCGTGTTCGTATGTGTCAAATCCTAAAGACACAATGAGATAATCGGGTTTAAATATCCGAATATCTGAAAGAGCACGCTGTAAAAATTTCTGATATTTTTGAGGTGTCGTTCCCAACGGAAGAGGATAATTCATTGTATACCCTTCTCCCTCTCCCCGTCCTTTTTCATCACTAAAACCTGAACTATATGGGAATTTTACTTTTGGATCTGCATGAATTGAAACGTACAATACATCTGATCTGTCGTAAAAAAGATTTTGTGTTCCATTTCCGTGATGGAAATCGACGTCAAGAATTGCTACTTTTCCATGTTGTGCTAAATAATGCGCTGCAATCGCGGCATTATTAAAGTAACAATAACCCCCCATCATTTTTTGCTCAGCGTGATGACCAGGAGGTCGACAAAGTGAATAAACAATATTCTCACCACCGATAATGAGTTCTGCTCCTGTTAACGCAACATTGACAGAACTATATGCTGCACCATAAGTGCCTGCAGTAATAGGAGAGTATGTATCCATTATAAAATATGAGGGATACAATATCTCGTCATCACGTAATCTTTTTGACCTTGTTCTGACAAAATCAACATATACTTTTTGATGAAGCGCATGAATATGATCTAATGAAAATCTTCTTGGTGACATAAAAGACGTAAAATTATTATTTTTTAACGTCGTCACTATTGACTCAATGCGATCAGCTTTTTCAGCGTACGACTCTTTAACCCCATCATATATCTCATATGGAGGATTATGTTCTTTATGTTTTTTTGTATAAATAATTGGTAATTTCATAAAATTTCCTCCTGCCAGCCGGCCGGACTGACAGTTCTCTGATACTAGCTCCTTGTCATTCTTAGCATTGTATCAACTTGCACTGGGTCATAAAAGCTTTCTATGACATCCCGTGGCATATACATAAATGTGAAGTCACGAAGACTTCCTTCTGGGACATCTTGTCCATCGTTAACAAGAACATTTTGGACAATAATTTGAGGTGCACGCTCTCTACTTGGGACTATCAATCCTGCTCCTGCACCTGCACGATCTGATCGAGACTGAAAATTGCATTCAGCATAAATAAGTGGCAATCCATTCCCTCCATGCCTAAAATCTGAAAGAATTCGACTATTAAGCATAGCGAGAGTCGCTGTCATAAGACCCCTTCCTGCATATTCATCTCTTGTTCTCCATTCAGTATTTTCAACAAGATGAAGGTCACCTTCTCTCCCAGGGATTGATAATCTTTCAGCCATTGCTGCACTTACGATAGTACCATTATCATGAACAGCACTAAACCAGACATCTCTATCAGTTGGGTCAGTTGTTCTAGATCCATCAAGCCTTCGCCTAAGTGCATCTACCTCATGTCTCTCCCAACCAAAAGTCGGTCCCCAAAGACTATGTAATTGATCAACCTGATCCTCTTGAATAGAATCACTAAAATGTAGTCCGGATTCAACGACACTTCTTACCCTTTCAAGTGGATTACTCCGCATAACATCTGACTCCGTTGCTGATATCATCTGTTCTGTCGACGTTAATTGCTGCCTACTCGCTGAATTTTGTGCAAAATACACTAAATATGCATTTTCTTGAGAAAATTCTTGGAGTGGTACAGCAACTTCTAATAAATGCTCAAACTCTGTTCCTGCAACAGCTTCAACAACTTCTTCACTTACTACACCACGAAGTACCCCACGAGAAATCTGCGGATGATTTTCCACAATGGAGCTCACTCTCCTCACGTTTCTTCCGACTTCATCGAAACTTGAAGAAAAACGAGTAGCGTTTCCATAAATTCGATCATATGGTCTTCTTGTAACTCCAGCACTTCCTGTACTAGAAAATATTTGTTCTTTTTCTTGATTCATATTTTTCACCTCCTTTTTCAAACACAAAAAAACCCCTTCTGAGAGGGGTTACTTTTACACGAAAAAAGCCCCTCTTATGAGAGGTTTTTCTTGTTTGCTACTAATGTAACACGTGTTTGCATAAGAAATTTATTATAGTCGAGAAATATTTTTTGTCAAGTTGTCTCTTGAATCATTACTTCAGGAGTAGGATAAAACCCAAATGTTTGATGAAATGTATCTTTAATATCATTGATAATCTCTATGATATCTTCTGACCTTGCCTGACCTACATTCACGATATAATTTGAATGTTTTGGAGACACTTGTGCACCTCCGACCTTTTTCCCTGTGAAACCAAGTCTGTGGATAATATATCCCATGGAGATCTTTCCATGCCATTTTTCATCACTTATCTTCTTAACATCCGGCCAAATACCTAGTATCGTGTCCACCTCATCCTTTTTAACAATATTCATATATACTGAACCGCAAGATGGATATTCCATTGGATGGTTTTTTTCACGATATGCAATATTTTCATGATATGTCTGCCATGCTTTTTCTACTTCTTCTTTTGTTCCAGCTCGTAACTGAAAAGTAACTGATGTTATAAGAAATGAAGGATTATCTTTAAAGATACTGTGTCTATAGGAAAAGCTGCACTCCTCATTCTTAAAGGTATATAGACGTTTATCATCTGATACATAATCAATTGATGATACTTCTAAAACAGTATTTCTTATCTCTGAACCAAATGCCCCAGCATTCCCCCTCACTGCACCTCCTACCGTACTTGGAAGGCCACCAGCCCACTCAAGGCCAACCAAACCTTTTCTAAGTGCATACTGTAGAAGAGTGTCCATACTTTCACCTGCAAAAACTTTTATAACATCTTTACCAACAAGTTCACATCCAGAACCATCCCCATGTAACCATAAAACTAATCCATCAAACTGCTTATCGGAAAGAAGAAGATTTGCTCCCATTCCGAGGACAAGAAGATTCTCTATTTTATTGTCTTTTCTATACTCAAGTGCATTTCTTATATCTTGTTCAGACGTCACTTCAATAACAGTTTGTGCTTTACCACCAATACGATAATAAGAAAGAGAAGAAAGAGGAATGTTATAATGCAGTTTCATGTAATGAACTGTATTGTACTACTTTACGGAGACGACTGTGTAGAGTACTTTTCCTGCAGGAGCTTCAACTTCAACTTGTTCACCAATTTTTTTACCCATTAAAGCTTTGCCGAGAGGAGACTCATGTGAAATCTTTTTTTCTGCAGGATCTGCTTCCCACTCTCCAACAAGTCTATAAACTTCTTCTTTGCCATTAATATGAATTGTTACTTCAGATCCAAGCACAACACTAGCGTGTTCCCCATTGTTTTCTTCAATAATCTGTACTTGCTTGAGCATTTCTTCAAGTTCGTCAATTCTACCATCAATAAATGCAAGTTCTTCTCTTGCTGCTGAGTACTCAGCGTTTTCAGAAAGATCTCCTTGATTTCGCGCATCAGAGACTCTTACTACCACTTCCGGGCGTTTTATTTTAGCAAGTTCTTCATGCTCTTTTTTTAACTCTTCAAGTCCATCTTTTGTGAGGTATATTTTTTTAGAATCCATAACTTAAATAAAGAAAATCTCTCTTTTTTTGCAGAGAGATTTGTTATCCTTAATTCAAAAACGAGTATAAAGAAATAAAAAATGTTTGTCAATACAAGGCTAAACGACCTATAAAAAATAGGTTAACCTCATAAAAGCAGTATTGATTTAGTTATAATAAATTTGCTTTTTTTATTCTTCGATAATATTCAGATAAAACAATCATTTTCTTATCATTTGGATGAAAAAATAGTGCATTGTTAGTCACATTTTCAGTTGTTTGATGTCTTTTAATGAAGCTAAGTTGAACTATCCTTAAGAGATATTCAAACCACTGAAGATATTTCATAGTACTCATATTTTTACGAATAAATTTGCGACTTTTCCCAGTAAGACTATTTGCAAGAAAGTCACCAACCCATATATTTTGACGGAGAAATCGCTTGTAAGTACCACCTCTTTCAAATAGTGGTTCAATTTGAGCTATCTCACGAGCAGTATAGATATTTCTTGTCTTTCTAGAAAACATTAATTCTTCTTCAGAAAGGAACATATTGAGACAGATTTTATCAGGAGCATATTTTTGATTTCTCCTCCTGAGATTTCCTGTTAGACGTAAAAATAAAATACAAAAAAAACGAGTAAAGTAGATATATTTTTTTTGAGTAATAATAAAGAAATCGATATCACTTTCTCCTGAAGCTGCACCTGCCCCAAGACTTCCACTCAAACCAATAAAATAGATTGTCGGTATCCATGAAAGATTTTCAGCTATTTTTTGTGCTTTTTCTAGCTTGGCAGCAAAAATATCTTCATTTTTTTGTCGAAAAATAGCAGTATTCTTCCTTCCTTTCAGAAAAAAATAATCACCATTTCTGTCTATCTCATTGGCAATACTCAAGTATTTTTCAATTGTTTTTTTAGATGTTTTTTTTGAAGAATGAAAATAATAGTATATTTCATCTAAAGTTAACGGAAATGAGAAAATATCACTATAGTGGAGTGTTTGTAATAATTTATTTTTACCATCGCCCATATTTTGATAGAACCTGTGACACGCCTTGGGCAAGTGTGTCTACTGCAGTTTGGATTGAAGATGCATTTTCTACAGAACGAACAGTATTCCCTAAATAAGTATTCATCTGAGTATTGATGCCATCGTCATATGTATCACTGACAAAGTAGCTTGAAACAGCTTTTTCACCTTGGGATACAAATGGATAAATTTGAGTATTGTTTTGGAGTGTCTGAGCGAGATCTTTTCTCGCATAAAGTTCACCAAATGCTCGTGTTTTTGCAGATTCAGTATAGAATTTTTCTGCAGTTGTTCGTTGAGCTAAATATTTCATGAATAACATTGCTTCTTTTTGATGAGGACTTTTACTTGACACACCATCTACCCAATAACTTGCAATACTCATCTCTCTTCCCGGAAGACTTGGTACTGGGTGAACTGTATATTTTAATTCTTTATTTAATTCACTCAGAGCAAAAATATCCCATGAATACCCAAAATACATTGCTAGATTTCCTTTTGCAAAGGCAACAAGTGATGGATCTAATGTGCCTGTCCAAACACTTCCTTCACCACTCGAAAACGCTCTATAGAATTCAATTGCTTGAGCAGCATTTGCCTTTGTCTTATCAAAATTTGAAAAGTCTGTGCCATTTTGTGCCATAAGAAGTGCAATTATGTCAGGAGCATGAGTAATATTGTCATATGTACCTAAAGCTGCACCCGCAGTTTGAATTTCACCAGCTTCATTTTTTACCGTCAATGCTTTTGAAGCCACAATGAAATCATCCCATGTTTTTGGGACGGCTGTTCCATTGCTTTCAAAAATATCCGTATTAACGAAAAGAGCCAATGTATCAAAACCTAATGGAATTCCATATATCCCTCCATTACGAATTAAATCTCTTGAAACGACGGGAAAGTATGTTTGTTTAAAGTCTTCTGGTGAAACAACGTCTGTACTCAATGGACTAAGAAACGAACTCATCATACCAACCCAACTATTATGAAATCTATAAATATCTGGTCCTGATCCTTCACTCAATTGAGTAGAAAGACTTTGCCTATACTGTTTTATATCTTTTCGAATATATTCAATTGTTATTGATGGGTTTTCTCTTTGAAAATCATTAATAAGTCCTTGCATAACAGACTTATCTTCCCACAGACTCCAATATGTCAAAGTAACTTTTTCGGCTTCTTTTTCGCCAAAAAACGGAACAACAAATCGAACAATGAGGAAAACAACTAAAAGAACTGCTATTAATGCACCGACGATTTTTAGAATTTTAGGAAGAATAGATTGTGAAGGAGGCTTGGGAAGAGTGCCATCTGTTCCAGCAGGTACTCCTTGAGGAGGAATTGGTGTTACTGACGCAGGAACAACAACGGGAGGAGTAGCCGACTGAGGAATTGATGGAGATTGCGTAGGTATCTGAGTGTTCGAACTCTCACCAGCTGTATTTACAGAACCAGGAGGGTCTTGTGTTTTATTCTGATTGAAAATGACATTTTCATCCATAGGTACCTTTAAGTATAGTATAATACCTTAAGAAAGTGCTCGCAATTCTATGAAACTACGTCTTCCCATCCCTTCACAGTTAAAAAAACACAAAAAAGTTAATACGCTGCTTTTATCATTTTTTTGGTTTTTTCTCGGTGCAGGAATTG
The DNA here is from genome assembly GCA_030917445.1 of Patescibacteria group bacterium. Classification (GTDB taxonomy): domain Bacteria; phylum Patescibacteriota; class Microgenomatia; order Levybacterales; family UBA12049; genus JAUPUR01. The sequence continues at coordinate 45,670 of JAUPUR010000016.1, forward strand.
GACTCTTCTTTTTTTCAAGTTTTGTCTATATTTACTATAAAAACACTTATACAGATAAGGTTTATCCTGGTGTTTACGTAAACAATGTTGATTTCGGTGGTAAAACAGAGGATCAAGTTAGAACATTTTATGATCAAAAAAACAAATCTCTTGCTTCAAAAAAAATAATATTTCGTGCTGATGATACTGTTGCCACTCGATCCGCGACTGAACTTGCACTTGGATATGACAGCAATCTTCTCTCCTCTCAAGCATACAGTATCGGTAGAAGCAATAACTTTTTCTCAGATGTGACACGAATTTTCGAATCCTATACCAAAGGAATTCATCTCAGTGAAGCATATACATACTCAGATAAAATGCTCCTTGAAACATTACAACCATTTCAACAAGCTATCGATGTCGAACCAATAAATGCAAGTTTTACATTTGAGGACGGTAAAGTTACTGAATTCACCTTTAGTAAAAATGGAAAAAAAGTTGCAGTTGATGAAATAACACATATATTAAGAGAAAAAACTATCCCAACACTGCTTGCAAACAGCTCCTCATTTACTCTCATTCTTCCCATAAAAACATTTGAACCAGATATTACGACAGAGGAAGTCAATGATATGGGTATTAAAGAAAGAATTGGTGTTGGTTCTTCCTTCTTTACAGGATCGATTCCTAATAGAATTTATAATCTTACACTCGCATCCGAGAAAATCAATGGTGTACTTATTAAACCTGGTGAAATCTTCTCATTCAATAAAGTCATTGGAGATATTTCTACAAATACTGGTTATAAACAAGCATATGTCATTCAAAATGGACGAACCGTTCTTGGTGACGGTGGTGGTGTATGTCAGGTCTCTACTACACTTTTTAGAGCGATCTTAAATACAGGACTACCTATTGTCGAGCGCAATCAGCATGCCTACAGAGTAAGCTATTATGAACAAGATCTTGGACCAGGAATAGATGCTGCAATTTACACTCCCACAGTTGATTTTAAATTTAAAAACGATACGGCACATCATATTCTCATTCAAACGATAGTTAATCCAGAAAATTCTAGTCTTACTTTTGAACTTTATGGAACAAGTGATGGAAGAACTGCAGAAATTAGCAAACCTGTTATTTCATCACAAAGTCCTGCACCCGAACCGTTATATCAAGATGATCCTACGCTACCAAAAGGACAGATAAAACAGGTTGACTTTGCCGCATCTGGAGCAGTTGTCTCATTCAAACGTGCAGTTAAAAAAGATGGGAAAGTCATTATCGACGAAACCTTCACCTCTCGATATAGACCATGGCAAGCTGTCTTCCTCCGTGGCACAAAAGAAGGATGAAAACACAGATCCACATATATTCCCATCAACAAAAATCCTTAAACTCGGTTGATTTTCCATCAAAAACCGTCCTTATTGGTGGATGTTTTGATATGTTCCATCATGGACATGAAGCTTTTATCAAAGCAGCAGCGAACACAGGGGAATTCCTTGTTTTGATTTTAGAAAGCGATAAAGATATACAAAAAAGAAAAGGCCCCACAAGGCCAGTACAAACTCAAGAATTACGAGCACAAAAAATTGCAGCACTGGGCATTGTTGATGTAGTTATCTGTCTACCTCCTTTCATGACTGATAAAGATTATGAAAATATTGTTTCTTTGGTAAAACCTGCTATAATCGCTACTACAAAAGGTGACCCTTATAGGACATACAAAGAACTTCATGCACAAAAATTTCATGCAG
>JAUPUR010000076.1 GCA_030917445.1 Patescibacteria group bacterium
GGTGATCAAAAAGTCTGGAAAGATGCAGAAGATCAACTAAGAAATGTTGTCAAAATGAGAAATGTTGAAGCATTTGAAGGAGTAGGTGAAGCGGCAATGTATGGACCAAAACTTGATTTCATCACGAAAGATGCACTTGGTCGTGAATGGCAAGTCGCGACAATTCAACTTGATCTCAATCAACCAAAACGCTTCGGACTTGTCTGTACCAATGAGGAAGGAAAAGAAGAAGAAATTGTAATGATGCATTGTGCAGTTATGGGATCTATTGAAAGATTTACATCAATTCTCATAGAGCATTTTGCTGGACTTTTTCCAGTATGGCTTTCACCAGTTCAGATAACTCTTCTTCCAATTGCAGACAGACATGCTGATTTTGCGCACGAAATTGCCGAAGAACTCAAAAAATCCAATGTCAGATTAGAAGTAAATAGTCGAGCAGAAACACTCCAAAACAAGATTCGTGAGGCTACTTTACAAAAAGTCCCTTATTTAGGTATAATAGGCGATAGAGAAGTGCAGAGTAGGGGCGTCTCAGTACGCTTACGAAATGGTGAAGATCAGGGAGTACTCAATCTTTCCGATCTAATTTCACGACTGGTAACCGACATTGACAAGAAAAAATAACAGACAACAAAATATAAGATTCAGTTACAGAATCAACGAGCGTATACATGCCCCATCGCTTCGTGTTCTTAACGCAGTTGGAGAGCAGGTTGGTATAATGACAAGAGAAGAAGCTCTCTCACTTGCTCAGGATCAAGAGTTAGATTTGGTAGAGATTGCTGCACAAGCAAAACCACCAGTCGCTAAAGTCATAGACTTTAATAAGTTCTTGTATCAAGAATCAAAGAAGAAACAGGAAGAAAAGAAAAAAGCGAAAGTTTCAGAAACAAAAGAATTGAGACTTGGCCCTTTTATGTCCAGTAATGATCTTCAAGTTGTTGTCAGACGAGGAAGAGGGTTCTTGCAAGATGGAGATAAGGTAAAACTCGTTCTAAAATTCAGAGGACGACAAATTACACATCCTGAGTTCGGACATGCTATAATAGGGAGAACAATTGAGGCTCTTTCAGATATCTCTAAAGTAGATAGAGAAGCGAGACTCGAAGGGAAGCAACTCATCGCAGTTATTTCCCCAGAAAGGAAGAAAAATGCAGAAAAAGAAAATAAAGAAATCAGTAGCTAAACGTTTTAAAGTCACCAAGACTGGTAAAGTCATGTTTAAACACCAGTATGGTAGTCATAAAAAACTCAAGAAATCGAGTAGACGTATTAGAAGACAAAAAGAACCAGGACAGTTAATGGGTACATTTGCAAAAAAGATAAAGCAGATGTTAGGAGCAGCATAATATGGCACGTGTAAAAAGAGGCGTCGTATCACGCAGAAAACATAATAAATTACTTGGTCTGACCAAGGGATTTCGTGGAACAAAATCACGACTAATTAAAGTAGCTCATGAAGCAGCACTTCATGCTGGTGCATACGCATTTCATGGACGCAAGCTCCGTAAAAGAGACATGAGAACTCTTTGGATCACTCGTATCAGTGAAGCAGCAAAAAGAGAAAATACCTCATACAGTGTACTCATGGATGGTTTTAAAAAAGCAAATATTGCACTTGATAGAAAAATTTTAAGTGATCTTGTTGTCAATGATCCAACTGTTTTCAAGCAACTCGTTGACAAAGTAAAGAAAGTTTCATAATATTTATCCATGAATAGACAACAAACATTTTTTTGGTTTTACTTTACTCCCTCACTGGGAGGCTCTTTAGTGGTCTAAACCACTAAGAAAGGTAAAACTTTTTTACAGCCTCCTGAAAGGGAGGTTTTTTTGTGGAAAGGAGGTGAAAAATCATGACAGAAAGAGAATTAACTGAACAAAGAGTAGAAGTACCAGAAGGAATTCAAATGGAAGTTGCGGCAGCAATGAGTCATCATGTCACTGCAAAAAGTATTGCAGGAATTGACGAAATGAGGCAAGAAGCTACGATGCAAAGACTCCTTGATCTTGCAGCGACAAGAGAAGGACTTGCAGCACTTATATCTTTGAAGAAAGAACATGGAGAGTGATTTTTCTTTGCTGGGTTAATTAAACGCGCTCCCAGCTTCAAAAATACTCTCAAATGTGCTATTGTAAAGCGTATGAAACAAAAATTGATGACAATCAAAAATCATGCCGTATCTCTTATCCTTGATACAAAAGATGCAAAAGAACTTGAACAAATTAAGTTGCAGTTTTTGGGCAAAAGTGGCTCTCTCACGCAGCTGATGAAAGAGATAACAACACTTGCACCAGAAGAAAGAAAAGAAATTGGCGTACTCATCAATGAAACAAAAACAATTCTCGAAGAAGCTATTACAACAGCATTGACCAAACATACAACAGTAAAAAAAGAAAATCTTGCACAATTTGACGTTACCGAACCTGGAAAAAGGCCATCACTTGGACATATTCACCCTGTAACACAAGCAATTGAAGAAATTACATCGATCTTTGAAAAAATCGGATTTAGTAGGGTAAGACATCCTGAAATCGAATGGGATTGGTACGCATTTGGTGCACTTAATTTTCCAGACAACCATCCTGCTCGAGACGATTGGGAAACATTTTTCATTAAACAAGAAAAAGATCCCAAAAAAGGATCAGTCCTACTCACACCTCATACTTCGTCTGGGCAAATTCGAGAGATGGAAAAAGGTAAATTTCCCATCCAAATGCTCAATATTGCCAAAACATATAGAAGACAATCAGATGCATCGCATGTCCCGATGTTTCATCAATTTGAGACACTTTTTATTGGTGAAAATATCTCTATCACGCACCTCAAAGGGGTTTTGGACTATTTCGTTAAATCGTATTTCGGTCAAGACCGTGTTTCTCGCATTAGACCATATCATTTTCAATTTACAGAACCTTCATTTGAAACAGATGTTTCATGTGGTGTTTGCAAAGGGAAAGGTTGCAGACTTTGTAAAGAAGGATGGCTAGAACTGGGTGGAGCAGGGATGGTACACCCAAATGTCCTAAAAAACTGTGGAATAGATCCAACAAAGTATTCAGGTTTTGCTTCGGGATGGGGAGTTGAAAGAGTGCTAGCAATGAAGGAAGGAGTCAATATCGATGATGTCAGACTTTTCTACGCAAATAGAATGGAATTTCTTGAACAATTTTAATTATGAATATAAAAATACTTGATAGCTGGATGAGAGATCATCTCAAAACAAAAGCAACCGCACATGAGATTGCAAAAGCAATGTCACTGACAAGTGTTTCAATTGAAAGAATGGAAGAGCATAAGAAGGATTTTATTTTTGATATTGAAATTACAACAAATAGACCTGATCTCATGTCTGTCATTGGACTCGCAAGAGAAGCAGCAGCAATCCTTCCACATAATGGCCATGAAGCAGAATTTATTTCTCCGAAAATCACCAAACCTTCACCTGTAAAAAATAATGTTTCACTTGAAATTATCAGTGATGATTTATTAGTAAATCGAATGTGTGCTGCCGTTCTTGACGTAACATTGAAAAATTCACCTGAATTTATCTCAGAAAGACTTGAAACTTCTGGCATTCGTAGTCTTAATAATATTGTTGATGTCACTAACTATATAATGCGAACAATTGGTCATACCGCTCATGTATTCGACTATGATCGCATTAAGGGCCACAGTATTACTATTCGAGAAGCAAAAAAGGGTGAAAGTATTACAACTCTTGATGGTAAATCCTACATACTTGAAGGGGGAGACATCATCGCTGTGGATAAAGAGGGGAACATTATTGATCTCCTGGGAATTATGGGCCTTGAAAATAGTGTTGTTACAGAAAATACAAAACGAATTGTCCTCTTTATCAATAATAACAATACGCACAAAATGCGCCAAACTTCTATGCGGCACAATATTCGAACAGAAGCTGTTCAGATGAATGAAAAAGGACTTGATCCAGAACTAGCTCTTGAGGCACTGTACTGTGGAATATCCCTCTATGAAGAAATCGCCGAAGGACAACTAATGGCACCCATTATTGATATTTATCCTCATAAAAAATCAATAGAAAATGTGACTGTTTCTCTCTCGGAAATTCAAAGAATTATGGGCATTCCACTCTCACTTACAGAATCACAAAAAATCCTCAACCAACTTGGATTTAAAACTACAGTGACAAAAGAAACACTCACTGCAATAGTTCCAAGCTATAGAGCAGATGATATTACTATTCCAGAAGATCTCATTGAAGAAGTTGCACGAGTGTATGGATATCATAATTTACCAAGTATCCTTCCTCCCGTTGTGAGTATTGATCCTGTTTCTATAGAAAATGATATGTTTCGCTGGGAAACAAGAGTTAAAAATGCTTTGAAGTACTGGGGATTTACTGAAGTGTATACATATCCAATGGTTTCAGAAGATATGTACGAAGGTCCACTAGAGAGTGCTGTAGCTCTCTCAAACCCCCTTGGAGAAGAGTTTGTCTATATGAGACGAACTCTTATACCAAACCTCCTCAAGATAGTAGAAGATAATAGAAATGTGGATACTCTTCATCTCTTTGAAATAGCAAATATATACGAAGCACGAGAGAAAGATCTTCCAAAAGAAATTCGTACTCTCGCTTTAGTCATAAAGAATAAAACAAAAGATTATTTTGATATGAAAGGAGTTATCGAACAATTAGCACAAGATTGTGGAATCAATAATCTCACCTTTGGAACAGGTGGTAGCACCTCACTTGAGACACGAATATACTTGGGGAAAAATGAGATCGGTAGAATGGAAATACTAGACGAACATTTTATCAACGCTGAAATAAATTTTGATCTTTTTCTCTCACATGTAAGTATTAAAAAAACATATACAAAATTATCAAAATTCCCTAGTGTTTTTGAAGATATCACTCTTATAGGCAATAACAAAGCAACACATGAAGTGATTGTCGAAACAATAAAAAACACCTCAAAACTGGTGAGAGCGGTAACACTCAATTCGAAATTTAAAGACGCACGTACATATCATATTGAGTATCAAGATAAAGAAAAAAATCTTTCATCCAATGATGTGAAAGAAATTAGAGAAAATATTCTTTCTTCACTACACAAAAATCTCAGTCTTCAAGAAAAGTAGTTATTCTTCTTCAGAAGCCAGCGTAGGTGTTGGAGTTTCAGTTGGACTTGCAGCTGTTGAGATACCCGCAACTCCCGCTTCTTTTTTCAGCTCTTCAGGAGGATTATAACGCTCTTCGCCCTTATGATTTTGTTCGATCCATGCATTTATTCCTTCTTGCCAACGATTTCGTCCATCAATAGAAACAGGATCTTTCTCAGCAAATACCCAGTAATCTTTTCCATCTTTTGATTTATAAAGATTTGAAACAGCGGTCGGCTCACTCCCTTTGATAAAATACTCAGTTCGTGTTGGTTGTCCATCTCGTGGAAGCCCTCCAGCGAGTGGATCAATGGAAAGTGCAGTCACGTTTTCTGGAACTTCAAATTCCTCATTATCTTTACCTTTCAATGCAAGTTTCATTAATTTATTCCAAATTGGGGATGCACCTGTAACTCCAGAAGCAATAGCTTGATTCATAGGAGTGTAATCATTATTTCCAACCCATACACCAACCACACGCGATGGGGTATATCCAAAAGTCCAGTTATCTCTTTTCTCATCTGTCGTTCCTGTTTTAACTGCAACTGTATACCCAGGTATTCTTAAGAGTGAATTTGAACCAAACGCATCAGAGCGAGCATTGTTATCAAGAAGCATATGAGAAATAATAAAAGTAATATCCTCTGAAAGAACTTCGGGACCTTTTCTTTCTTTATATTCAAAAAGTTTTTTTCCTTTACTATCAGTTACTTTTAAGATAGAAACAAGGTCTTGTTTGACACCTTTGTGAGCCAAAACTCCATATGCAGTCATCTCATCAAATAATGTTGTTTCACGTCCTCCAAGAACAAGTGATAGACCAACATTTCTCATATTTTCCTGTGTTGGCTCCCAATTTTTGATTCCCATATCATATGCAAGCTGCATCCCATCCTCAACACCTACAAGTGCCAATGCTTTAACTGCAGGAATATTGAGTGAATTTCCTAAAGCAAATCTCATCTGAACAGGACCTCTAAATTTAGCATCATAATTAACAGGATTATAAGGATCTTCACCACTTGCCCCAGAACTAAATTCCGTCTTAACATCCATAAACATATATGACCCTGTATAACCTTCCTTTAGCGCTTGTGCATATATAACAGGTTTCATAGATGATCCAGGTTGACGATTTGCTTGAGTAGCAACATTAAAGTTCCCATCATTATCAGTATCATAATAATCTTTACTTCCAACCATACTCAATATTTCACCAGTTTGAGGATCTGTTATCATTGCTGCGCCATTTGAAACATCAAATTTTTCTAGTTTTTCGATTTCTTCATTCACAA
>JAUPUR010000077.1 GCA_030917445.1 Patescibacteria group bacterium
CAAGAAATTGAACATTTACTTACATAACTTTCTCGTACCAATTTGCAAAATTCTCCCACAGTTCTTCACTATTGAATGAATGTTTTCCAGATTTAATAGCTTCAGCTTCAGAGATTCCAGGAATAAATGAGCAAATAGTCATAGCAGGATAGTCAATCTCTGGATCACCTTGAATTGTTTTCAGAAGTACACCAGTGTGGGTTTGTTTAAATATTTTCGTTTGTGTCTGATTCTTAAAGCACACAAATTCATGGAGAAAAATTCGTCTATCAGTTAAATTTTTTGTTAAATCAAGAAAATTTTGTGCAGTAAGCCATTCATTCATATATTTCATATATGGACCTGGAAATCCCTTCAGTCCTGGAATTTCCCAACCATGATCTGAGATAAGCAAGGGTTTATTTAAAGTTGAAAACGCTTGATCTGCTTTATGTAGAACAATTTCTTTAATGAAGTTGGATTGAATTTCAAGTAATGGGATATCGATGTTTTTTATATCAATTGAATGATTTTTAAGTATTCTTTGAGCGTTTGCAAATTTTCTTTTATTCGAAGAAACAAAATAAAGCATTACAATGAAGAAAGTTTTTCTCGAACAATTCTGCTAACGATACTTCCATCAGCTTTACCTTTTGTATGTGGCGAAAGATAACCCATCACCTTTCCCATGTCTTGTGCTGTAGAAGCCCCTATTGATGAAATTGCTTCTATCACAAGTTTTTCAATCTCTTCCTCACTCATTTGCTTTGGAAGGTACACAGATAAAAGAGTAAGCTCATCTTCTTCTTTTTTTGCCATTTCTTCTCTTCCACCAGCTTTAAATTGTTCGATTGAGTCTCTTCTTTGTTTTACTTCTTTTTGAATGACATTCATGACATCTTCATCTGTTGCTTCATAACCCGCTCCTCCTTTGTTAATTTCTAGGTAGGAGACTGATGATAATAACATTCTCAGTACTGACGTACGGAGTGCATCACGAGCAAGCATTGATTCTTTGAGTTGGTCTTTAAGTTGTTGTTTTAACATAATTGTATTATATCAGACTAAGATGAAAGTTCATGAGCTCTTTTTATGAGAAATTCTTTCGTATTTTTTGACAAATCTTCATCAACTTCTTCAAAGAGCACCTTTAGAATTTCTCCAATTTTCCTCCCGGGTTTGATATTAAGTTCTTTCATAAGATCATTTCCATCAATGACAAGATCATTGATAGAGAAAGGTGCTGGAGCCAATTGTTCTTCGACTCTGCTTTTAAAAAGTTTGAGTCGCCAACTTTCTGCAGTTTGAGTTCCTCCTCCAAGTCTGTCGCCAATGCGTAGATCCATCATATCTTGTACATTTTCAACGCCAATTCTTCGGATAAATCGTCTTACAGCACTATCTGTAATATGTTCATCAACAGTAAACATATGCCACCTGATAAGTGTAACTATTTTCTCTTTATTTTTACGTGAGAATTTCATTCGCTCACAAATGAGTGCTGCCATTTTTGCACCAACTATTTCATGATTATGAAAAATAACATAACCATCAGCATCTTTTTTTGCAACTTTTGGTTTGCCAATATCATGAATAAGTGTGGCAAATCGTACAATCGGATCAACAGATGGACAAAACTTCAGAGAGAGTACGTTGTGTGTGTAGACATCGGTCGTATGGTGTCTTCCAGGTCGAGATTGCGAAACATCAATTCCTTCAAGGAGTTCTGGCAAAAAAACGTCTAATAGATGAGTATTTCGCAGGAGAACTATTCCATCATATGGAAATTCACTTCCGATGATTTTTAAAAACTCATCATGAATTCTTTCTTGAGCAATGTTTTTAAGGAGATGTGAATCCTCCGTGACAGCTCTTAGTGTCTCATCTTCAATGGTAAATCCAAGTTGAGTTGCAAATCGTATCGCACGGAGCAATCTGAGGGCATCCTCTTTAAATCTCTCATCTGCATTACCTACTGCTTTTATATGTCTTTTTTGGAGATCTATTTGACCGTCAAACGGGTCAACAATCGTTATTTTTTTTTCAAGATTTATACTAACTGCTATTGCGTTGATAGTAAAATCTCTTCGCGATAGATCTTCTTGAATTGTTTTACCCCAGCTCACTTTTTCTGGATGACGACTGTCACTATACCCTTCTTCTGTTCTATATGTGGTAACTTCTACAACAATTTTATCTTCACCTATTGTGAGTGGAATACCTACCGTCCCAAAAATGTTATCGTAAAATCCATCGGGAAATAATTGAAGTATTTGTTCGGGAGTCGCATTTGTTGTAAAGTCCCAATCTTTTATTTCTTTTCCAAGAAGTAAATTTCTGATACACCCTCCAACGAAATAGATTTCAAATTTATTTGACAAGAAAGTGTCATTAATTTTGTAGATGTAATCAGGGATTTTAGTGAGGAGAGCTTCTATTTTTTGCATTTTGTCTTTGGTATAGTATACCAGATATTGTTTATATTCTAAGCCATGGTGAAGACAAAAAAAAATTGGAAACTTCTTTCAGATAAAAAATTTCACATCAACGATGATCCTATTGTTTTAGAAAAAATTATCCTTGAAAATAGAGGATTTAAATCAAGTGAAGATGCACAGGAATTTCTTCATCCTCATTTAAATAAGATTACTTATGAGAGTGTCGGTATTGAAGAAAAAAGTGTAAAGACCGCATTAAAAAGATTGAAATTAGCTCAAAAAAATGATGAACAAATTGTTGTCTTTGGAGATTACGATGTAGATGGTATAACTGGATCAGCAATTTTATGGGAGACTTTATCTCGTGCAGGATATCGAGTTATGCCTTACATTCCTCATAGAACCGATGAAGGATATGGTCTTTCTCAAAAAGGTATTGATAATGCGATATTACTCTATCCCAATACAAAACTAATTATTACCGTTGATAACGGGATCGTTGCCCATGAGGCAGTTCTATATGCAAAAGAAAAAGGGATTGATGTAATAATAACTGATCATCATCTTTCAGAGGATAAAAAGGAACTTCCCGCTGCAATTTCAATTATTCATACTACCGCACTTTGTGGGGCAGGGGTTGCATGGTTGTTTGCAAAAGAATTCAAAAATGATGAGACAAAAGATGATCACTTAGAACTCGCTGCTCTTGGAACTATTGCAGATCTCGTTCCTTTATTAAAAGAGAATAGAGCAATAGTCTATTTTGGACTTGAAGCCTTAAGTAGAACAAAAAGAGTTGGACTAAAATCTTTATACACTCTTTCTGGACTTGATGGTAAAAAAATTACAACTTATGATGTTGGACATATTATTGCTCCTCGCCTCAACGCTTCGGGAAGACTTGAACATGCTATGGATAGTTTGAGACTTCTTTGTACAACAGATCCTAGGAGAGCACGGGAGCTTGCAGAGAAATTACAAACAATAAATCTTGAAAGACAAAAGATTATGTTTGAAGGGACACTTCATGCAAGTACATATTTTCGTGAAATTAGTGATCTAAAAAAGGTTTTAATTGTCTCACATTCGACATATTCTGAGGGCGTCATAGGACTTATTGCAGGAAAGTTAGTTGAAGAATATTATCGTCCAGCTATTGTGATATCTGAAGGAGAGAAAATGAGCAAAGGATCGGTTCGTTCTGTCGCTGGTTTTAATATCATTTCATTTTTACGTGAGCACAAGGATTTTTTCATAAATGTTGGAGGTCACCCTATGGCAGCAGGGTTTTCTATTGAAACTGCCAGAATTAAAGATTTTAAAAAAAGGCTTGAAGATGAGTCAGAACTGAAAGTAGAGGACAACGTTCTTAAAAGATCTTTGATAATTGATTGTGAAATAGAACTCTCATCAATAAATCAAAACGTATATTCATCAATCCAGAAATTTTCTCCTTTTGGTATGAAAAATCATGAACCTGTTTTTTTAAGTAAAAAAGTAATCCTTCGAGAATTCCGACCTCTTGGAAAAGAGGGAAAACATGTGCGATTTATTATTCAGCAAGATGATGGAATGAATGTCTATGAAGGTGTAGGATTTGGTTTAGGTGAAAGGATTCAAGAATTAGAGAAAGGCAGTTATCTTGATGTGGTATTTTCAATTGATGAAAATACATGGAACGGCAATACTAAATTGCAATTAAAAATAAAAGATTTTGCGTAACTTACTCGCCATGATCTGTATTAAAGCTTGATGATGGCTGATATCTTGTTAAAACTTCTTTCATGGATTTAGAGCTAATGATATATTCTCCGACATAGAATTCACTAAATGTGCTGACACGAGTGCTATTGCCGTTGTATCTTCCTTTTCGTGCTCGTTGGAGTACCTCTAGATATGCGAATACTTTTTTTTCATTTTCTGCTTCAGAGGCCTCAACATTCTCTTCAGGAATTCTAGCGACATTTTGATAAAAATCATGTCTTATTCCACGTGCGGCTTGAATTGCTTGTGCAGATAACTCTTCATTGGAAAGCACGTCTCTAATTTTTATCGGGACTCCTTCTGAAACAATCACTACTGTATCTTGTGTACGTTTAACCATCTCTTTATCAACCGTTGCATCTTGAATAGTCTGTTCTATATCTGCAATTGTTTCCGCAAGATCTGTAGGGTCAATTGTATCTGGTAAATATGATAATTTCTCCATAAGTCAAAAAAAAATCTCCTTGCTTTGAAAGCTTGGAGATTGAATGCACACGGCGGCACATCAATCTCACTCCGTAAAACGGTTGTGAGATTGCATGTTCGCGCATGTGGTTACAAAATTCATACGAGTCA
>JAUPUR010000078.1 GCA_030917445.1 Patescibacteria group bacterium
ATACGGATTATATGAATTATTGGTTTTTAAAAGGCTTTATATAAATAATAAATACATCTATTAATACGTTACTGAGTTTTCACCGTGGCTGTCAATAGCCTAGAGTTAATTGATTAGGGGATAGTATGATCTCTTTTGATGTCTATCTAAAATATGAAAAGAAAAATAACATTCTGTGAAAAGAGTGATTTTTGTTATGAAAATATTTTCATACTACTTATTTTCGTACTTTTAATAATATTTTAAGGTTGAGATAAAGATATCCAAATACATCGAAAGATATCTAATTATTGTTATTTTCGTATTGATGCATTTAGATCTTGTCAAACTATCTCATGATGAGCAAATGCCTTTTTACAGTAGAGAATGATGTCTTCTTACTCTTTTCTTACAATACTTCTAACTTATCTGATTTTTTACTTCTATATAAAAATGCATCATGTCGCAATTGAAGCATGACTGGGATTGGCAAAACAATCTTAGCTCTGACAAGATTTTTGATTAGCATATTTGGACTGATCTATCAATCTAAACTGAGGTTTTGCAGTATATTTTAGCCACGATTTTTTTATGATGTTAAAAATATTAACTTTTTGGAGTTATTTTCTCAAATCTGTACAATTGTATATGTTCCATATACTATTTATGTATGAAGACTAAACTATTTTTACCATTTTGCCTAGGTGTATTTCTGCTTTTGATGGCTGCAATGGTCAGTAACTTTTTTGCTAAGACTCCGTTGAGCTCAACTCAAAAGGTGATAGCACAAGTTGGTGATTACCGGTTGAACATTTCTGGATTTGCATCTCCGTTTGCATCAGTCATTTTGACAATTGATGGAGTTTTTTATAGATCTGCTGTTGCTGATAAAGATGGGAATTTTTCAATCACAGATGTTCTCATTAAGAAAGGGTTTGATTCATTTTGTTTACTTCATGTTGACTATAAAAGAATAGGTGAGTCTGAAGCTTGTCTTACTGTTCCGCCTGCTACAGGGAGCATTACAAAAAATGATATTTTTCTTCCACCAACCATTGGTCTTCAGCGCGCAGAAATTGAAGCAGGTTCAGATGCAGTTATTTTTGGATACACGATGCCTGGTGCAACTGTAACGATACATTTGAAAGATGGAAAGAGCTTTAATGTTGTCGCTGACCAAAATGGATACTATGAATATACATTGACCGATGTTCCTGCAGGAAGTTATGAACTCTATGCAACTGCACAGTATGAAGGAAAGAATTCTGAGGCACCCTCGCGAACTGTAAAGCTCACAGCGCTTCCTTGGTGGCAGCAGCTGATCAATTTACTTCGAAGGATATGGGAGGACTTTGTAGACCGTTTGACGGGGTTGGGACTTGGTCCACTTTGGCTTATTATTCCACTTTTACCAATAATTACGTATTTGATCCTAAGAATTTGGCCAGAGAGATTTACAATTATTTATGATAGTCGATTGTATTCAATGATCAAACCACATGATAAAAAACTGCATCATGCTTGGTTTGTGGGCTATTAAATAATCTGAGGCTATTCTGGCAGTGTAATCACCTGTGTGATAAGGCCTAATGAATAGGCTAACTCATTGATAAATCAATCCAATCTCATATCTTTGATAGTGTTTGTTTGTGGTGGTTGGTCAATCTGTCAGTATCCGTTCAAAAGATAACAAACATACTCAAGACAGCTCAGATGTCATGAGGGCTTATGATGCAGATTGTTGAGGTGTCTCTGTCTCTGCAGTTGGAGTTGTTGATGGTTTGGATTTCTTCTTTTTCTTCAGATACATTCCTCCAAGAATTGCAGCGACAATGATAAGAACAAGGACAACAATAATCTTCCAAGGGATAATCCAGAAAGCGACACTTGCAGAAAGTGGGAGACTATTTGAAAGTCCGTATGTTGCAGTCATTGTTGCTTCATATCTTCCAAACATGAATTTTTTTCCAAAAGTATTAACATAATCACGCGCTGCTTCTGGGAAAACATTTCTTTCATCTAGGGGAAGTGTGAAAGCCGTTTTTCCAAACATATTTTTAACAGTGATATAGCCACGAGGTTTGATATGGAGATCACTCATATTTGTGATCTGTGTTTTGAGATCAACGGGTCCGTATTCCATGAATCTATCTGTATCAAAAAGACTCACTTCTGCTTTTTCTGTTACTGGGCCATCAACAACAACTGAAATAAGTGTCCCAACTTGTGTTTGAACCGCAGTACCAGTTCCACTGACGCTCAGAACTGAGTCTGGTCTAAAAATTGCAGCAGCATAGTGTCCGCCTGGTCGTGCATTTGGTGGTACTTTAATGTAGTAGCGAAGCTCATATCTGCTTTGTGGTGCGACTGTAAACTGTGTGGGGTAGACAGCTATCCAACTTGCCGCAGAGTATTTATTGCTCATTGTATCCTCTTTAATAAGCGTTGGTTTTCCTTCTGTATCTTCAACAATAAAATCTTGCATGGTGACATTGAATGTTAGTGGTGTTGTTCCTTCATTGATAATTCGCATTGTTCCCTCAGAAGTGTCACCAGGTTTTATTGGATGCTCAATTGTTGGGGGTGAGATTGTAATTGTTCTGAGTTCTTCTTGTGCTTGAGCCTGGCGAGGTTGAGTAAGTGCAATTCCTGTTCCAGATGTCACTACTGTAATAACGCCAAGAGCCAAGAGAAGGCGAGAGAGTGATTGAATTTTGGTGGGCAGTGTTTTGTTCATATTTAGAATGTTGCTGTCGCTACGTATGTTACAGCAGTTTGGTATTCTCCCGCAGGAACAGTCGCATCAGTGCCAGCAGCATATCTTACTGTTGTCAATCCATTTCCAGCAACAACAGCATTTCCTACAGGGCCTGTTGAGTCCGATGCAAGAGTCACAGCAGTTGTTTGTGTTGGCCATCCATAGTTACAGGCATTTGATGAGCCAGTGATTTCGGATTCACAGTTGGCATTTCCCCATGTGCCTGTATTGACATCAAGTCCACAAGCATTCAGACCAAAATAATGAAGTCCATTTGGAAAAGCTGCAGGGGTTGTATCGCTATCGAAAGCAAATCCGTTAGAGTAGTTTCTTAATTGACCTGCTGATGTCGCCGTCAGTGTGTATCCGCCACCTGCGTTAGTTGAGACTGTAATCAGTTGTGCTGCAATATTTCCAAGCTTTGTATCAATTGCAGTTGGAGTATTTGAAACAACACCAAGGTTAATAAGTGTTGCGGTCGCTGCAATACCAGTATTTGTTGTTTCATTAGCTGTGCATCCTGTTGTGTTACCTGTATTAACTGCTGATCCGTTTGCAACGCCTGCAATAGTAAAAGTGAGAGTAGGATCAACAGTAGCACGTACTTGTACGCTATCAATTGTTCCAATACTGACTGTGGCATCATCAAGTGCAACGTCTGAAGCATTTCTGGTAACAATATTTACTTTCCATACATCTGCAGTTCCCGCAGTTGCTGATTTGGTCGGATTGATGAGTCGGGGAGCTTGTGTTGTGCATGTTCCACCTGATTGTGCTGTGCAACCAATGAGAAGTGTGACTGTTGTCCCAGCTGCGATTGATGAGTTGGTCTCACACTCAATTGTTGGCGCAGAGACTGTCCATGTACAAGTATTTGCATTATTTGATGCAAGCTGAGTCGATGTGATGCCATTAAAGGCAAAAGTTGTAGCTGATGGAGAAGCAGTTGTATTACTGGCTCCTGGGAAAGTTATGAGAATGTTTCCTGAAGCAGGAATTGTATTGACGGTTGTAAATTGAATAACATGCATAGCAGTAATTGGTGCAGCGATAACGCTTGTTGAGTTAAGAGCGTTTGAAGTATTCGCTGTAAAGTAGAGTGTTGTTAAGTCAGATGATTGTGATGCCACCGTAATATTTTGTAGAAACGCACCGGATTGATTATTTATGAGTCTTGCTGAATCTGATGCGAGAAAGCGAGACTTGTTGTCAATAACAGTAACCGTTGAGACACCTGAAGAAAATCCTCCATTGATTGATGTGGAAGGTGACGGGCGGGAAGTCGAGATCGTGTCTTTAACATTGATAAGTGTCGCAGCCTCAACACTCTTAGGTAAAAGCATAAAAAGACATAGCGAAGCCACAATAACGAGAGCTGAATAAATTCTCATGTGTATTCAGTATTGTATGAAGAAATATATGTTGTCAAGTGACAGATTGTAAGAGTTAGATCCTCTTTGCGTGTTCTTTGAGGCGCACCTTGATATATATTGTAAGTCCGATAGCTATGACAATTCCAATAAGTGCTTGGAGTGGAAATGCGAAGAACCAAATATCTCTTTCAACAAGTGGTCCCTCATCTGTCAGTGCAAGTCTCAGATGTGCTTTATATGGTCCAAATAAAAATCCCTCATTCCAAATAGAAACAGGGTGCTCTGATGAGACTTTTTCCAGAAATGACTGTTCTTCATTTTCGTTTGGCTCTTTTTTATTGGCTTCATAGATTACTTGTTCACGACTTGGAATCGCACGAGTGCTTTGAGAGAGAATATTGACAGGAATGAGAGAAACATTGCCAACTAACTGGCCAAACATATTGTAAATAAGTATTTGTCCTTTAGGATAGATGAAGTGTCTGCTTGTATTGGTGAGGCGAGTTGTGAAAGGGACTGGTCCTGACTGAACAATTTTGGGTGCGCTAAACTCCTCGATCACTGCACTTGCTCTTGTTTTTGGGCCAATCGTTAATAGGACATTGATGCCAATACCTCCTGAAGTAATTGTTTGTGTTTCTTTTCCATCTTCTTTTTCTGAAAGAAAAATAAGTGAGAAATAGTAATCAGATGGAGGCTCATCTTTTGGGACTGCAACTGAGAGTGAGAGCTTCTTTTCAGATTGTGGGGGGATAGTAAATGTTGACGCTGGCTTGTCTCCGTCAAGAATTGTTAATCGTGAAAGTATTTCAGGATTTTCTCCTTTAATCGGAGCATTTTCGGGAAGATAGGTGAGTGTTCCATCTTGTTGGGATGTTGGTTCAAATTGACGAATTTTTAGTGTCAGCTCGAGTGCCTCCGATGAGTGATTGGTAAGGGTGATTGTTTCATTGATCTTTGCTTGTGCTGGTGGTTTGAGTTCAATCTCAAATACAGGTGGGGCAACGCTGAGATCCAAACCTTGTGCTGAGATTTCTTTGGGAAATAGTATAATTGTGAGTATAACGATAGTAAAAAATAGTCTTTTCATATTAAAATGTTGGTGTTGCGATATAGGTAATGACATTGCTGTACTGACCGGCAACCTGTGTGCCTGAAATATTTACTTTATAGGTAATATCGGCTTCTTTTGTTCTCCCCACATTCGTGCCTGTCATTACTGTTCCTGGAGTTTCATTGGCAGAGAGGTCTGCAAATTGCTTGAAATACGTTGCATTACTGAAATCACTTGAACAATCTGTATCAACGACATCATCACACCGGTAGCCAAAGCCATAAGTCAGTGTGCTTGTCCATGCCGCAGAGGTATTCTCTGTGCAGAGACCGTTATCACAGGTAGTATCAGGAATGACTTGACCTGTTGATGGACTTAAGAGCTGATGGTTCTCAAAAGCGGTGACAGTGTATCCAAAGGCAGAGCCGTTGCTAATTGTCAGTGTATTTGTTCGAGTGACAGGGTTTGTCGCTGTGAGAGTTCCAAAATTGATATCAAGCTGAGAAATCGTGAAGCGAAAAGGAATGATTGAGTAGATATATTGAAATCCTGCCTTCACTGTGTAATTTGTTCCTGTATAAAGTCCAGGCGCAATTTGTCCGACAGTATCAGTAAGTGTATAGTTGCTGTTTGATTTTTGCCCAGATGTCATATTGAGGTTTCCAAAATCAATTTTCCAGCTATCATTTCTCATCGTAAATGCAGTAATTTGATCTATTTTTATCACTTTTTGTCCTACGAGAAACGTGATCATGCACGATAAGAGAAAAAATCCTAAGAGAAATGATTGAGGAATATTCTTATTCATGAGTTTTATGACTTGAGCTGCTCTGACTTTTTCATGATGTCAATGAGATTTGCCTGTTCTTGTTCTGAGAGATTTGTTTCGTTTTGAGTCAGAATATTTTCTGCTTCCTTCTCAATACTCTCTGCAATGTCCTTTGTTTGTTCCTTATCTCTTTCTCTTTCTTTAATTTCCTTGCCAAAAAAGTATGCCAGAGGGGTTATGAGCATGATAGAGAGTGTTTTTAAAATGAGATCGAAAGACTCTTTTTCAATTGCGGATGGGAGAAAAAGAATGAGTACGCCGATGCAGTATGAAAAGACACTTGATGGAGTAAGTGTGAAAGAAAGTGCAAAGGCAATAAAGTACAAAAGAAAAAAGAGTGGAGAAGTCAGCTCGCCTGTAGAGAATATAAGAAGGAGAACAAGCGTTGTTGCTGTAAACATACTTAACTCATCTTGAAGTGAGGAGAGTTTTTGATTTTCGGTCAGTTGAGGATGTCTTTTCGATCGAGTAGCGATAAGCGCTAGGAGAATGAGAATACCAATGAGTGGAACTGTTAGTCCTTCAAGTCCGAGTGCTTCCCACATGAAGATAAAAAGAAAAGGGAGAAGAACGATAACTGAGTGAGATGCCATTTTTGCTGTCATAAAATTATCCTACTGAAGTTGGTATCAAAAAACAAACCCTCGTCTATTGTTGATATATTTTGATGATATAAAACTGCATCAAGAAAGATGATTATTTTTGCAGGAGCTTCCCTATGATATACTCACAGTATGGAAAAAAATAAAAATAATGAAGTATATAACCCAAGCTCAATTGAGGCTAAGTGGCAAGAGCGATGGGAGAAAGAGGGAACATATAAACCAGATCTCAAAAATTCTTCTCAACCTTTTTATAATTTGATGATGTTTCCTTATCCCTCTGCTGAAGGTCTCCATGTCGGTAATATGTATGCATTTACCGGAGCAGATGTGTATGGTCGATATAAAAGACTCAGGGGATATGATGTCTTTGAGCCGATTGGGCTT
This sequence comes from Patescibacteria group bacterium, assembly GCA_030917445.1. Taxonomy (GTDB): domain Bacteria; phylum Patescibacteriota; class Microgenomatia; order Levybacterales; family UBA12049; genus JAUPUR01. The sequence continues at coordinate 6,983 of JAUPUR010000078.1, forward strand.
GATGGTTTTGGTATTCACTCAGAGAATTATGCACTGAAGGTGGGAACACATCCCATGGATCAAGCTGAAAAGAGTGAAAAGAATTTTTACAGACAGCTTCGTACTATCGGAAATGGCTATGACTGGGATCATACAGTTGAGACTTACAAGCCTGAGTATTACACTTTTACCCAATGGGTATTTATAGAGCTTTTTAAAGCTGGACTCGCATATAGACAAAAGTCTCCAGTCAACTTCTGTCCGTCATGTAAAACAGTTCTTGCAGATGAGCAAGTTGAAGATGGTGCTTGTGAAAGATGTGGAAGTATCGTTGAGAAGAGGGATCTTGAGCAATGGTTTTTTAGAATTACTGAGTATGCGGAAAAACTTTTAGAAGGACTTGGGAGAATTGATTGGACTGAAAAAGTCAAAATTGCACAGAAAAACTGGATAGGGAAAAGTATGGGTGCAAAAGTATCTTTTAGAGTTGCAGGGACAGAAAGTGATTTGAGTGTTTTTACCACAAGACCAGATACTTTATATGGAGCAACCTTCATGGTTGTTTCACCAGATCACCCCCTTGTTGAAAGATGGATGGATGATCAGAATGTTGCAAAATATATCAAAGAGAGTCGTTTGAAAAATCACAATAAGAGTGAAGAAAAAGACAAGACTGGAGTCTTTAGTGGGGCCTATGCCATCAATCCAATAAATAATCAGCAGATACCTATCTGGATTGCTGATTATGTGCTTATGAGTTACGGAACAGGCGCAATTATGGCTGTACCAGCTCATGATGAGAGGGA
>JAUPUR010000079.1 GCA_030917445.1 Patescibacteria group bacterium
ATTAAATCCCACAACTATGAAAAAACACTTGTCCTCCCAAAATCTTTGATGGACTGGAGTATTGCAAGTTGTGATCAACTAACAGGACTTATCGTCGCAGCAACACTTATTCATCCAGAGAGAAAATTATCATTTATTACTCTTGAATTCATTCTCAACCGTTACAGTGAGAAATCATTTGCTAAAGGTGCAGATAGAAAAGCGATTGAGAAATGTGAGGAGAAATTAAATATCCCACTTCGAGAATTCATTGACATCTCACTGAAGGCAATGCAAAATATTTCTGATACACTAGAATTATGAAAGAAGAATTGCCTCACGAAAGAGTAACAGCTTCAAGAAAAAAAATTATTGCCAATAATTTTCTAGGTGGCATTGCATGGGCAATTGGAGTAACTATTGGTTTGTCACTCTTTGTTGCACTTTTGACCTTTTTGTCTGATTCTATTGGACTTATTCCATTTATTGGATCCTTTATTTCAGATATCATTGACTACGTTCTCTCATACAATCGTAACCTCAGATAATCTTGACTTCACAAGCCTGCAGTGATATAACATTGACTCTATGACAAAAACATTCTCAACTATGATGATGACTTCCTCGTAACGCGGGAGTTTTTGTATTTTTCAAGACCCCGCTAGACGGGGTTTTTTTTATATGATCGAATCAACAACACATAATATATTTGGAAGTACTTGTCCTTTTCGCGAACATGCTTCTCCGAGAAATATTAATAACGCACCTAAAATAAGAGATATCAAGCAAAATGGTGTTCTATCGCTTCCTGATAATCATAATACCGAAGACGGGCTCGATATCAGTGCTTATAAAGAGGATCTCTTCGCACTTTCAGCCATTTTGATTCCAGAAATTATTAACCTCTCACTTCAAAACATACCAAGACGTAAACCAGACGGATTGTTGAGACCAGTATATTATGGTAAGCATTCTGCAACAATATATTCAGAATCTGTAGCGGAGCCAATCACAGGTTCTACACCATTTGATTACCTGAGAAATGCACTAAAACAAACACTGCATACTGATCTCAACACATTAGTGAGAGGATATACACATTGTCAACGTCCAAATGAAGGGAATGATCTATCAGAAATTTATAGAAAACTTAATGAAAACGTTCAAAGAGAAGAAGGAGTTAGCGCTCAAGCTGTTCTTGCACGGGGACTAAATACTGCGACTCATGTTATGAATGATACTCTCAATGTCATTGAAGTTGTTTCACAAAGAGAAGGGAAAGATTATGCAGGAAATACAGAAGGTCTTGTTAAAGTCGCCAGAATAAATTATGAAACTATAAAACAACTTTCTGGCTTACATATTAGATATTTTACCAAACTCAATTCCGCATTATGTAACAGTGATACAAACTACTCTACGAATATGTATTCAGAACAATCATTCAATCCTGACTATTTTACCCTCACTGATGATGGAAGCCTTCAGTTAACTGACGAATTTATTCAACAATTCGGAGAAAACAACCAAGATTTCTTTGACAACCCAAACGCACCAAAAACACCAACAATAAGATGTCCTGGTGCCTACGGGACAGGTATTTTTAATCTTTGGAATTGGAATATTGAGCTTGCACAGAAAATTTGGGAACAAAAATATGAATAATATTTCAATCAGTTCTTTATAAGCCTTAGTAATTTTGTTATAGTACAGCTATGAATAATATTGAAAAATTGTCGCATATAAGACACTCAACAGCACATCTTTTGGCTGCAGCTGTTCTTCGTCTCTGGCCAGATACCAAAATCACAATTGGGCCTGCGATTGAAACAGGATTTTACTATGATTTTGAATTTTCAACGCCAATTTCAGAAAATGATTTTCCAAAAATTGAAAAAAAGATGATCGATACATTAAAAGATTGGGAAGGGTTTGCACATCGGGAAGTGAGTGTTGATGAAGCAAACGAAATCTACAAAGACAATCCATACAAAAGAGAGCTTATCGCTGAAATTGTTGCAAAAGGCGAAAAAATTACACTTTATAAGGCGGGATATTTTGAAGATTTGTGTCGTGGAGGTCATAGTGAAAACCCAAGAGAAGATATTGGAGCTTTCAAACTTCTCTCACTGGCAGGAGCATACTGGCGTGGAAGTGAAAAAAACAAAATGCTATCTCGCATATATGGAACTGCTTTTTCAACACAAAAAGAACTTGATGAATATCTACAAATGCTTGAAGAAGCAAAAAAAAGAGATCATAAAAAATTAGGAAAAGAACTTGATCTCTTTATCTTTTCACCACTTGTTGGAGGTGGACTAGCACTCTGGACACCTCGTGGAACTATTCTTCGAGATGAATTAGATAACTTCGTATGGAGTATTAGAAAAAAATATGGATACCAAAAAGTCTCAATCCCACACATAACGAAAAAAGATCTCTATGAAACATCTGGTCACTGGGAAAAATTTTCTGATGAACTTTTCAATATCAAAACTCGCGAAGGTGACCTTTTTGCTATGAAACCAATGAATTGCCCACATCACACCCAGCTTTATGGTTATAAAAATAGAAGTTATAGAGAGCTACCTTTGAGATTTTCTGAGACAACTATGTGTTATCGTGACGAACAAAGCGGAGAACTATCAGGTCTTTCAAGACTTCGAGCATTTACCCAAGACGATGCGCATGTTTTTTTACGCAAATCAAACATAGAAAGCGAGTTCCTTCAAACTTGGGACATTGTTGATGAATTCTATAAATCTTTCGGATTTGATCTCCGCGTGAGACTTTCACTCCATGATCCCGAACACCCAGAAAAGTATCTTGGTGATCAAAAAGTCTGGAAAGATGCAGAAGATCAA
>JAUPUR010000080.1 GCA_030917445.1 Patescibacteria group bacterium
GCATGTTCTGCAGTTCCAACTAAAACCAAGTCATCAGATGGAATTTGGAACATATCCTCATCTCCGCCATTTTCCATATAACCTAGTCCCTGCATTGTTTCCTTTTTAATAAGATCAGGAGTTATTACAGGTGTAAATCCTTCTTTCATGAGAGTTTTGAGAGCAAACTGAATAAGAGCTAACTCAAGAAGCACACCATCATTCTTTAAATACACAAAACGTGCTCCTGACACTTTTGCAGCTCTCTCCATGTCAATCATGTTGAGATATTCACCAATTTCTAAATGGTCTTTAACAGGAAAAGTAAATTCTGTTGGAGTTTTATAAGTTCTGATGACATCATTTTCAGTATCATCCTTCCCAACTTTTACATCATCTTTTGCAGGATTTGGGATGGTGAGAAGTAGTGTATCTAGTTCTTGCTTGAGAGCTTCAAGTGCTTTTTCTTTTTGATCCAACTCTCCTTTTATTCTTTTCCCTGCCTCAATATCTCTATCTTTCGCAAAACGATTCCGTGACTCACGAAGTGTTTGAACATCAACCAATACTTTTCTATATTCAGCATCAATATGTGCAATATGCTCAGTATTGAGTTCAATTCTTTTATCTTTTGCAGCTTGAGCAATTTTTTGAGGGTTGTCTCTTAGTAATGTAGTATCAATCATAAAATATTGGTATGGGCAACATTATATCTTCTTTGATTTTTCAGGTCAACGAAAGAAAGTTATTTCTTAGATGAGGATGAGGCAGCTCGAGCAGCTTTCACCTTTTTGAGTGCAGCTTTTTTAGAACCAGGCTTTGCAGCTGGTGGAGGAGTAGATTCTTTAACAAGAGAAGATTTAAGACGTGCTGCTTTATTTGCATGAATAATATTCTCTTTTGTAGCTTTATCTATTGCTTGATATGCAACTGAGATACTTTCTTTTGTTTTTGCAACTTTTGCTTTTTTTACAAGTCGTTTGAAAGTATCACGTACTTTTTTGTTCGCAAGTGTTCTTTTAACGTCTTGTCGAAGTTTTTTCTTTGCGTGTTTTAAGACTGGCATGAGCGTATTGTACCATGTTATACTTGAATTTACAATAAATTGTTCTCATTTTTGCCTATATTCAAGCCAAAAATGCACGGTGTAAAAGACTATGACCGATATTTTTCGCAAAGGAATTTCTCAACTATTTAAAAGACAGACCAATATTCTCTCGGCCGCATACATAATAATGATGACGGTCATTATGTCCCAGATTTTAGGACTCGTTGTTAAAAGACTTCTTGTCTCGATCTTCGGAGCTTCCAATACTCTTGGTATATACAACTACGCATCAATACTTCCTGATACCATTTTTCAACTCACCATTGCCTCTGCACTCGCATCAGCATTTATCCCTGTTTTTTCAGACTATCTTGTTAAAGGGAAAGAAAAAGAAGGACATAAAATGGCTTCTACGCTCCTCAGTGCAGGACTTGTAATCTTTCTTATTCTCTCAATACTTTTGAGCATTTTTGCTCCTGCTTCACTTGGTATTTTTAATTTAGATTCTAATTTTTCTTCAGCAGATATGATTCTTATGACAAATTTGATGAGAATCATTATTTTTGGGCAGATGCTTTTTATCATTGGAACTTTTTTTACAGCCCTTCTCCAGTCATACAATCATTTCTTCATTCCAGGAATTGCTGCCGCGTTATACAATCTCGGAATTATTGTGGGAATCGCAATTTTTCATCCATTTTTAGGAATTTATTCTGCACCGGTGGGAGTAATTTTAGGGGGACTCATTTTTATTCTTTGCCAAATACCCTTAGCTAGAAAATTAGGATTTTCTTTCAAACCATCGCTTTCTTACCTCAAATCAGAAGGAATACAAAAAATCCTTCATCTCATGTGGCCACGAACAATTCAAGTGAGTATTCAACAAGCTGGAACAATTTCAATTGCAGCGATCATTGCATTTATGGTAGATCCTGGACGTATGCATCTTCTTTTTGATTATGCAAAAGTTATTATGTTTGCTCCTGTTTCACTTATTGGATTTAGTATTGCGCAGGCATCTTTTCCTATTCTTTCACGAGAAAAAAACAACTTAGAACAATTCAAAATGACTTTTCTCACCAGCCTCAAGCAAATGCTCTATCTCATTCTTCCCATATCTGCCATTATTCTAGTTCTTCGTATACCAATAGTACGTCTTTTGTATGGAGCAGATATGTTTGACTGGGAAGCAACAGTTCTTACTGGACGTACACTTGCTTTCCTTTCACTTTCAATTTTTGCTCAAGGTTTAATCGTGCTTTTTTACCGAGCGTTTTATGCACTACACAACTCACTTGTACCCCTCATCTCAAGTGCCTTCTCAACTATCACACTTATGTTTCTTGGATATATTCTCGTTGTACTCAACCATCAAGGAATTGAGAGTATTGCTCTCGCATTTAGCGTCTCAAATATTGTCCAGCTCATTATTCTCTTTTTTCTTCTCAATAGAAAAGTTGGAGGATTTGAGAAAAGGCCACTTCTTCTCTCGCTTACCAAATTTTCTATAGCAACAATACTCACAGGATTTGCCCTTTATATTCCAATAAAACTTCTCGACCAACTCGTCTTTGATACAACTCGAACAATCAATCTTATTATGCTCACCGGCATCTCAAGTTTTGCTGGACTTTCACTTTATCTTTTTCTTACATGGTTTCTCAATATTCATGAAGCCAGAACTTATATTGAAATCTGTAAAAATATCGGCAACTGGAGAGATATTTTGAAGAAAAGCGATGAGGTTATTGATCCAAATAGAACGACTACTTAATCTCACAAAAAATCCCCTTTCGGGGACTTCACAAAAGTAACAGACTATTTTTAGTAGTCCATTCCACCCATACCTGGCATACCACCTGCTCCTGGCATAGCTGGTTTTTCCTCAGGAAGATCAGTAACAAGTGCTTCAGTTGTCAAAATCATTGTACCAACAGATACAGCATTTTGTACCGCTGTTCGAACAACTTTAAGTGGATCTATAATTCCTTCTTTGAGCATATCCACTGGCTTAGCTGATTCTTCATCGCTCAAATTCATTACATTAAATCCTTTACCTGTTGACGCAGCTTCTCGTGCCTTTGCAATAAGCATTCCCGCATTGAGACCAGCATTCTCCATTAGTTTTATAAAAGGAGCTTCAAGAGCACTCTTTACGATCTCAAAACCAAATACTTCATCACGACTTGCTCCACTTTTTTCGAATGCTGCAATATCAAGCTTTGCTGCGACGTCAAGAAGTGCAACTGATCCACCTGGAACAATTCCTTCTTCAAGTGCTGCCTTTGTTGCTGCAACTGCATCAATTACTCTTTCTTTTCTATCTTTTAATTCAATTTCAGTTGCTGCTCCAACGTTGATTACTGCGACACCACCTGAAAGTTTTGCAAGTCTTTCTTGGAGCTTTTCTTTATCAAATTCTGATGTAGTCTTTTCAATTGCTTTTTTAATTTGTGCAACACGTGCGGTAATTGCTGATTTGTCACCCTTTCCACCAATGACTCGAGCATTGTCTTTATCAGCCCAAACTCTATCCGCTCTACCAAGATCTTCAATTGTGACACTTTCAAATGTACGACCAGTATCTTCGGAAATTACTGTTGCACCTGTAAGTGCTGCAATATCTTCTAACATTTCTTTTCGTCTATCACCAAATCCAGGTGCTTTGATAGCGAGTGTATTGAATGTTCCCTTTAATTTATTAAGAACGAGAGTTGCAAGTGCTTCTCCATCAACATCATCGGCAACGATAACAAGATTTTTACTAACCTTGACGAGTGTTTCAAGGAAAGGAAGTAAATCACTCATCGCTGAAATTTTCTTATCAGTAATAAGGATATATGGTGACTCAATTTCAGCTTCCATTTTTTCAGGATTGGTGACAAAATACGCAGAAACATATCCTTTATCAAATTCCATTCCTTCTTTATACTCAATCTCTGTTGAAAGTCCTTTTCCTTCTTCAACTGTGACAACGCCATCTTTACCAACTTTTTTAAGAGCATCAGCAATGAGATTTCCAAGAGTTGGATCTGCAGCAGAAATTGTTGCAACATTTGCAATATCAGCATCTTGAATTTCTTTACCCATCTTTTTAAGTTCTGCGACAACTGTTTCACCAGCTTTCTCAATACCTCGACGCATACTCATTGGATTTGAGCCAGCAGTGATCATTTTTATTCCTTCATTAACGATTGCTCGTGCAAGAACAGTGGAAGTAGTTGTTCCGTCTCCTGCAACATCTGCTGTCTTGGAAGCTGCTTCTTTCACAAGCTGTGCACCCATGTTTTCAAATGGATCCTTAAGCTCAATTTCTTTTGCTACTGAGACTCCATCATGAATAATATTTGGTGCTCCCCACTTTTTATCCAAAGCAACATTTCGTCCTTTTGGACCAAGTGTTGTTGCAACTGCATCAGCAAGTTGGTTTACACCTTTTTGTAGTAATGTTCGTGCTTCCGCACCGTATTTAATTTGTTTTGCCATATTTTTTATTCAACAATTGCCAAAATATCTTTTTGCTCAACGAGCATCCATTCTTCACCATTTACTTTTACTTCGTTGCCTCCCCATTTTTTATACATAATTTTTTGTCCAACTTTTACGACCATTGGAAGAGTTTTTCCTTCTGGAGTAATCTGTCCTGTACCGACTGCCATGATCGTTCCGATTTGAGGTTTTTCTTTTGCACTATCCGGTAAGATGATACCACTTGCTGTTTTTGTCTGAGCATCTTCAGGCTTGATAAGCACATTGTCAAAAAGTGGTTTGAAATTTGCTTTTGATGATGATTGTTTTGCTGCCATAAGGTATTTTAAATAAATCTTCTTTTGAAAAAATATGTCACTCGTTAGATGTGACTGCTAATTTATATACCAAATCCTGGCCCTTGTCAACACCCTATAGTTACTAATTGTCGTTAGGTAGCCTCAATTTTTCACTTGACACGTATCTTTAACTTATCTACGATGGAATAAGCGCCTAGAAGGTAGCTATTTTGTATGTTTTCTGCCAAGAAATTATTACTTATTGGATTTTTCCTCATTCTCCTTATTGCGATTCCTGTCACAATTTATTTTGTACAGCAACAGCAAGAAATTCGGTCACAGGCTCAAGCCGCAAGTACACTCGCATTTACCCCTCCATCCTCTCAAGCAAATCCTATGCTGAAAAATGTTGGTGATGTTTTTGGTGTTGAAATTACAGTTGATCCAAGTACTAATTTAGTTTCATTTGTACGACTAGAGATTCAATATGATTCGACTAAATTGGCTACAGCTTCAGCAGAAGGTGCAGATGCTTTTGTCGCCAACAATGCTGCCTTTCCTTCTATAAATGAAGGACCTATCTATGAAGACGGAAAAATACTCGTAACACTTTCTGTGGGGAGTGATCCTACGAAAGCGATCCAAACTCTCACTCGAGTTGGTACAATCACTTTCGAAGCACTTGAGACAACAGATACACCAACTCTTGTTACCTATGGTGTACAAACTCAAGTACTCTCAATTGGTGGAGGAGATCAAGCAAGTGAAAATGTACTTTCAACGACATCACCAGCAGCAATTCAAATTGGTGGGGAATCAGAACCCTCACCTACTGTCACAGAAGAACCAACACCTACAGATGTAACTCCTACAGTCACACTCACTCCAACTGTCTCGCCAACTGCAACAACGACAGCCAACGTTGTCCCTGTCTGTACGTCATTCACTCCAAGTGTTGCAAGTGGATCTGCTCCCCTTGCTGTCACCTTTACAACCATAGGAAATGATACAGACGGTACTATAGATAAGATTTCCTACAATTTTGGTGATGGAACTGTGACAGATATTACTGAAGGTCTTGCTGCTGCAAATATTGAAAATCAGACTACTCACACATACACATCGGGTGGAACATTTTCAGCATCTGCTGTCCTTACTGATGATGATGAAGATACAAGTACGATAACATGCAGTACTTCTATTATTGTTGCCGGTCCATCAGCTACTCCGTCAGCAACAATGACTGCAACAGCAACTCCAACCGTTGGTGCAAATACTCCAACTCCAACGATGGAAGATCCAGGCCCAGGAGCAACAATCATTGGCCTTGGAGCATTCTTTACTGTCCTCAGTCTTGTTGGAGCAGTTCTCTTCTTCGCACTTTAAATCAAATAGCTAAACCTTTGATATAATCTTCCTGTGACCCATATCAATATTCGACTAGCTGTAAAAGATGATGCAAAAGGCATTGCGAAAGTGCATGTAGAAACGTGGCAATACGCTTATATAAATCAAATTCCAGATACTTATCTAAATAATTTATCTATAGAAGGCAAGACAAATGCGTGGAAGAAGAATTTAGAAAGTTCATACTCAAAAACAAAAACATTTATTGCAGAAATAAGTAATCAAATAGTTGGGTTTGCGAGTGCAGGACCTGGTAGGGACGATGATCTAGATAATGTAGGTGAGATTTTGGCAATTTATGTAGATAAAAATTACATGAACAAAGGAATAGGCACATCTTTACAAAATGCTTGTTTTGAATACCTAAAGTCCTTAAATTATAAAAAGGCAACCCTCTGGGTATTACTTACTAATAATAATTCACGACGTTGGTATGAATATAAAGGATGGAAAATCGAAGGAAAAACAAAAATTGACAAAAGAGATACATTTACACTTGATGAGATCCGATACGCTATAAATCTCTAAAGACTATTCTTTATAAGAAAATCGTTATTATGAAAGTTTGAGGATTTTAAATAATTTCGTTCCTGCTGGAGCATTAAATTCAACAGAATCACCAGCTTTTTTTCCTAAAAGAGCACTTCCAAGCGGAGACCTATATGAAATTTTTGCTTCCTGAGGATTTGCTTCTTCTTCACCAACAATTGTGTACTCAAACTCTCTATCTCCATCTTTCAGAAGAACTGTCGTATTGATGTCAACTTCGTTTGTATCTTTACTCTCAATGATGAGAGCATACTTGATCATAAATTTAAGTTTTCGAAGTCTTGCATCAATTGCATTTACTTTCTGACGAGATGCTGAGTAATATCCATTCTCACGTAAATCCCCAAGTTCACGAGATTTTTGCAGATGAAATATTGCATCAGGCCTCTGAGAAAGGAGTTCTTCCTGTTCCTTCACGATCTTGTCATACCCTTGCTGTGTAAGTGGTATTCTCTCTGGTTGTGGTGGTAGTGTTCTTTTCATATTAATTTTCAATAAGCGAATACAGTGCTTCTTGTGGAAGTACGACCTTAGATGTTTGGAACATCTTTGCTTTTCCTTTCTTTTGTGCTTCAAGTAATTTATCTTTTCGAGTTCTGTCTCCTCCACTCATTTTTGCCAAAACGTCTTTTCTAAATGGAGGAATTTCCTCACGAGAGACAATAGTATTATTTATGAGAGACTGAATAACTTGCCTAAACTGCTGACGGGGAAGTGAATCTTTCAATTTTGATGCTTTATCTCGAGCAATATAAGGTGCTTCATCTTTATAGACAAGTTCAGAGAGAACATCTATTGGATTGTCATTAATCCTTACCTCAAGACTCACGAGATCTGCTTCCTTATACCCTGTGAGTTCATAGTCAAGACTCGCATACCCACTTGATACTGATTTAAGTTCTGCAGAAAGACCTCTAATAAACATCGTATATGGCATTTCATACGAAAGTGTTGAGTAGGATTCATGGTATGCAACGTCAAGCAGCATCCCCTTTTTCTTTTGGCATACTGTCATTACTGTGCCAACGTAATCAACTGGAATATATACAGTCAAAAGCATATATGGCTCAAGCATGACACCATCTTCTCTTGTCTGATAAAGAACTTGTGGCATAGTCAAAAGTAGGTCTAAATTAAATTCCTGTTCTAATCGTTGTTTGACAATTTCTGCATGTAGCAGTCCCAAAAAACCTACTCTAAAACCACTTCCTAGATATGCAGAATATTCCTCGGTATATGTCAATGCTGTGTCATTCAGTTCTAATTTACCAAGTGAATCGCGAAGATGGCGAAAATCGTCAGCGCTTTTAGGATAAACTCCAAAAAAGACCATTGGCTTTGGTGTCGTGTACCCTGACAAAGGCTCCACTGTTTGCCCTACATGCATAATAGTATCTCCAACACGAGCTTCTCTAATATTTTTAATGCCGGTAATGACATAACCAATTTCACCAGTCTTCATCGACTCAAGTGGTGAGAGAAATGGAGAGAAAAATCCTGTATCGTTGACATTACTTTTAATTTTACTTTGAAAGAATTCAACTTGATCATTTTTTTGAAGTGTTCCATCTATAACACGCACATATGAAACGACACCTCTATATTCGTCATATACAGCATCAAAGATGAGCGCTCGAAGTGGTTTTTCTGGATCTCCATGTGGGGACGGAATTTTTTCAACAACTCTCTCTAAAAGTTTGTCTACATTTTCACCTGTCTTAGCTGAGATGAAAAGGATCTCTTCTTCACTAAATCCAAAAACTTCAATAAGCTCTTTAACAACGGATTCAGTCATAGCATTTGGAAGATCAATTTTATTGATTACAGGAATCATGACCAATTTTTCTTTCTTTGCAGCATGAAAATGTGCAACAGTCTGAGCTTGAATTCCTTGTGTGGCATCAACGAGAAGAACTGCACCCTCACACGCAGCAAGCGTTCGTGAAACTTCATAAGAAAAATCCACATGACCAGGAGTATCAATAAGGTTGAGCTCGTACTCTTCATCATTTGAAATATATTTCATACGAACTGGAGCTAATTTAATGGTAATTCCTCTTTCACGGCTAATTGGATTCTGATCCAAAAATTGCTCTTGAAGTTTTTCTTTAGCAATTGTATGAGTAATTTCCAAAAGCCTGTCAGAAAGAGTCGACTTCCCGTGATCAATATGAGCAATAATTGCGAAATTTCGAATATGCGCTTGATTCATAGCCTCCGTATTGTACCTGATCTGAGCCTACACTGCAAAATGAGTCTTTATTTTTATCTTGTTAAATCAAGAAAAATTGCTACAATAATCTCAGATGAATAAAGTTCAAATTTCTCTTTTTCTCCTCATCATTTTACTTTTTGGAATTATGTTCTATGTAACACAAGGAGATCAGCTCGGACTAACTGGTGAACCAAAAAACCAAGTCTCCATATCACAAATACCAGGGGAGATCACGCTCGTCCCTACCCGTGAGTCCTCAGCACAAACACAGCAAGATAATCAGTCAATTCAAGTCGTCAATAGAAAAGTACTTGAAGAATTTAAAACAGCTTCTTCTACAGCCATACTTGAGACGAGCAAAGGAACAATCAAACTTCTCCTCTATGGAGAGGAAGCTCCTTATACAGTTGCCAATTTTGTTATGAAAGCCAGTGGAGGATACTATAACAATTTAACGTTTCATCGTGTCGAAGACTGGGTCATCCAAGGTGGAGATCCCAAAGGAAATGGAACTGGTGGTGGTTATATTCAAACAGAAATCAATGACAAACCTTTTGTGGTTGGCTCACTTGGAGTTGCAAGAGGTGGAAATATCCAAGTATCAAATGATTCACAATTTTTTATCACTAAATCGGACTCTTCACATTTGAACAATCA
>JAUPUR010000081.1 GCA_030917445.1 Patescibacteria group bacterium
AAGCTCCACATCGTCTTCTAAAGACATTCACAGAGTTACAGTCGATCTTTGGGGATATACATATAGTTGTGGCAAGGGAACTTACCAAAACTTTTGAAGAAGTAAGACGAGAGAAAATTTCTGAGGCAATCACTCACTTCACCAAAAAGCCACCTAAAGGAGAATTTATATTACTCATTAATGGGGGTATTGAATAATATGAGTGAAATTGATCAATTGAAGAAAGACATTGAGCAAATTAAAAAAAGAAATAATAAAGTTGAGTTAGAAAAGGCATGGGAGACAAGTTGGGTAAGGCGAATAGCAATTGTATCGCTTACATATATTGTTATGATTTTGGTCTTTACAATAATAAATGTTGAAAAACCATTTATCAATGCCATAATTCCAACAATGGGATATTTCCTTTCTACTTTGTCGATGTCTTTTATAGAGAAAAAGTGGAAGAAGAAAGTACTTCAATGAAAGTAGTATTAGGATCGAAAACAGAGCGAAAGATAAGAGTAGTTGAGAAAGTACTAAACGTATTTTTTACAACATATCAGTTACAAACTTATAAGGCTTTATCAGGTGTTTCAGAAACACCTTGGAATAAAGAAACATATGATGGATCAATTAATAGAGCAGAAGATAGTAAAAAGAATATATCAGCAGCTGACTTCTATATAGGACTTGAAAGTGGACTAGTGGAAAGGTATGGCATGATTTTTGAGGAAGCATGGTGTTGTATCTTATCCAAAGATGGTAAAAAATATTTTGGTTATTCGAGCGGTCTGAAGTTACCTGACTATGTCACAACTCGAATGAAAAAAGAAAATCTAGCTCACTGGCAGTTGATGCAACTGATAGAAAAAGAATTTCATCTTGATACTAGTGATACCTGGGGAAATTATTCCGGAAATCTTATTTCACGAGATATAAGTCTTGAAGAAGCAATTCGAAACGCTCTTATTCAAATGAAGGAACATGATAAAAGCTTTTATCATCGTTAATACTCTTCAAGAGTAGAAGTATCGCCGATATCTTGTCCAAGCTCTTTTGCTTTGAGAATTCTTCTCATGATCTTGCCACTTCGAGTTTTTGGCAATTTATCAATAAACTCAATTTCTCTAGGGTATGCATGTCCAGCTAAATGGTGTTTGACATGCTCTTGGAGTTTGGTTTTGAGTTCTTCACTTGGTGTTACTCCTGGTTTGAGTACAACAAACGCTTTTATAATTTCACCTCGTATTTCATCAGGCTTGCCGATAACACCTGCTTCGATGACTCCTTCATACTCAACGAGTGCACTTTCCACTTCAAATGGTCCAACTCTTTCACCTGATGTTTTAATGACATCATCTGCTCTCCCAATAAACCAAAAGTATCCGTCGGTATCTTTTTTAGCTCTGTCACCTGAAATATACCAGTTCTTAAGAAAATAAGAAGAATATTTTTCTTGGTTTTGCCATACTGTTCTCATTATTGAAGGCCATGGAGGAAGAATGGCTAAATTGCCTTCTGTATCAGGGGGAACAGGATTTCCCTCATCATCAATAATTTCTGCATCGACCCAGGGAAGAGGTTTGCCCATAGATCCTATTTTTAGTGGAAGATCAGGTGTATTGGCAATCATGATAGATCCTGTCTCAGTTTGCCACCATGTATCGTGAAAATATTTTCCTTCAAAGACTTTTTGACTCCACTCGATTGCTTCTGGGTTGAGTGGTTCACCTACTGAAGCTAGATAGCGAAGTTTTGAAAAGTCATGTTTTTTTACCAGTTCATCTCCTTTTGCCATCATCATCCTGATTGCTGTTGGAGCTGTATACCATACAGAAATTTTATATTTTTCTACAAAAGAGTACCACAGATCTGGTTCAAATCTACCTGTGTGGACGAAAGAGGTTACACCTAGTGCAAGTGGAGTGAGAATACCGTATACAATGCCAGTGACCCATCCGGGATCGGCTGTACACCAATACATGTCACCTTCTTTGAGATCAAGAACATATTTTGCTGTCTCAATTTGTTGGACAAGTGCAGCGTGAGCATGAACAATACCTTTTGGTTTACCCGTAGTTCCAGAGGTATATAACATAAATGCATAATCTTCCGAACGAGTGGGAACAGGCGAGAATTCTTTTTTTTGGGAGGCAAATTCTTTTATGTATTCTTCGTCATCAATGATAAAGATGTGCTGCAATTCTGGAAGTTCACTTTTAACAGCTAAAATCCTTTCAGAGAGTTCTTTCGTGGTAAAAACTATTTTTGCTCCTGAATTGGATAGTCTGTCTTTAAGAGCATCAGCGCCAAACGCTGAAAACATCGTTCCAGCGATTGCACCTGCTTTCAGTACTCCTAAAAAATTGATATAAAGATCTGGTATTCGTGGAAGAAAAAGAAAAACACGATCACCTTTGTTGACAACATATTTCTTGAGAAGATTTGCAGACTGGTTACTTTTTTCAAAAAGGTCCTTATAAGTGAGTTGAATAACTTCTTTATCATCTGACTCGAAAATATAAGCGAGCTTCTTTCCATCTCCATTTTCTATGTGTCGATCGATAATCGTTGAGGTGATGTTGAGAGTATCATCATCAACCCATATAAGTTCTTTATTTTTTTCAGTCCAATTATAATTATTCATATTTTTACTGTACCAAATCTGAAGTTGGTGTACTAGTTATCGCTCCAGCTGCTCTGAGTTGATCTTCAATTTGGAGGAGTCTATTATATTTTGCTACTCTTTCACCTCGCGCAGGAGCACCAAATTTCACATAGTCAGCGCCTACTGCAACTGCAAAGTCAGCAATAAAGTCATCAGTTGTTTCACCACTTCTATTGGACACAACAATCTTCATATTCATATGCCGTGCAATTTCTATAACTGCAATTGTTTCAATGACTGTTCCAATTTGATTTGGTTTGATAACAATTCCATTGATCGCGTTTTTGCTCAGTGCAATTTGGAGTCTATAGGGATTTGTCGCTGTGAGGTCATCACCAACAATCAGCGCTTTTTGACTCAGTTTGGGGAAGAGAAGAGACCATCCTTCCAGATCATCTTCTTGAAGAGGATCTTCAAGATAAATACAGTGGTACTTTTTGATGATCTCTTCATAAAAATTTGAAAGTTCTGCAGGAAGAATCGCTGATGGGTGGTCTTTTAATTTATAATGATCATCAACGAAGAAATTGTTTGCTGAAGCGTCAATCCCTGTAAAAATATCATATCCTAACCTCAAACTTGAGTGTTCTATAGCTTGGGCAACAAGTGTGAGTGCGTTTTCATTTGCATCAAGACTTGGAGCAAATCCACCTTCATCTCCTATGAGCATTGACTGATTGCTTCTTTTGAGCTCGTCTTTCAGCTGTTTATAAACTGATACTCCCATCTGCAAAGACTGGGAGAAAGATTTGTATGATGCGGGAATAATAAGCACTTCCTGAAAATTAATACTATTGTTAGCATGGAGACCGCCATTAAATATATTAAATGCCGGTGTAGGAATTTTAAGTGCTGTTTTATCCTTTTGAATAAAGTTACGAAGATAAATGAAGAGGGGAACACCGAGTGATTTTGCAGCCGCACGAGTAACTGCAATAGAGACAGGTAGTGTGGCATTTGCTCCAAGTTTGGTTTTTGCGTGTGTTCCATCAAGCTCAATCATTGCTCTATCAATTTGTTGTTGAGCTGTAACTTCCATCCCAACAATTTTTTGTGAAATAAGGGTGTTGACGTTATCCACAGCTTTCATAACTCCAAGGCCGTTATACCTTTTGGGATCAGCATCTCTCATCTCAAATGCCTCATAACTTCCTTTTGACGCACCACTAGGTGCACTTGCTTCTGCATCCACTCCATCACTGAGCAGCACGCGCACGCTGACAGTAGGATTTCCTCGGGAATCAAGAATTTCACGTGCACTCAATTGTTTGATAGTAGCCATAATTAGTGATCGAGAAGTTTTTTCTCAACGTCTGCAATATTTTTTCTCACGATATCAATTGCATCGGGGGAAACAGAGATACTTGTTACACCCCAATGAACGAGTCTTTCGACGAGTGCAGGATAGAGTGAAGGAGCTTGACCACAGATAGAAGCAGTAACTTTATATCTATGACACGTCTTAATAATGTGCTCAAGTGCCCATAAAACTGCAGGATTTTGTTCGTCATATTCAGATGCAACTTCGCTATTATCTCTATCTGTTCCCAGAATAAGCATAGTTAAGTCATTTGAACCAATTGAGACACCATCAATTCCTTCTTCGATAAATTTATCAAGGAGAATAACATTCGAAGGGATTTCAACCATCATCCATAACTTAAATGTTGGGGAGCGATGTAAGTCATTTTTACTTAAGATTTTTTTTACTTCTCTCAGCTCCTTGACAGTTCTCACAAAAGGAATCATCAGTGAGAGATTTTTAAGATTTAATTTATTTC
>JAUPUR010000082.1 GCA_030917445.1 Patescibacteria group bacterium
CATTCCAATTGCGGGTGGGCTTGGTGCAGCACTTGCTTTTCTCCCTATCGAAGGAAGACCTTTTGATGTGATGATGAGCAATTTCTTCAAAGATCTTTTTAGCCCAACACAGTATATCTACCACAAAACAGGTGGAACCCTTTTACTCTCGACAATAGACTTAACGCATCTCCAACAAGAGGTCATGCAGGCGAAGACAAACCCACACAGAGATGAAAAACAAGCACGTGAACGAGCAGTGCAACTCTCACAACTCCTCCAGTCAGTGGGTTCATCAAGCAAAACACAGCTTGACGAGAAAGAAGAGGTCTTTCTCAAGGCAGTTTTTGGTGGGCCTGCTCCAGCAACATTCTCAACTTCTCAAACTGACGAACTTCATATAAATCAACATCAATTATCTGCAGAGGAAATGGAAAGAGCAAAAATCGCCCCGGATCTTGTCAAAGAAGAGACAGCTCTTGAAAAAGAAGCTGAAGCAATCAAAAGAGAACTTGAAATGGCAAAAAAAGAGGAAGCTGTACTTGAACAAAATCACCAGGAGACATCATCAGCTCATACCGAGGTCATTACACTTGAGCAACAGCTTCAGGATATTGTTGAGCAAAAACAAAAGCTTGAACAAGAACTTTTAGACCTCAAGCAAAAAATGGAAAACCCTGCTGCCATTATCAAAAAGGAAGAGCCACAAAAACCAGCTGGGCAAGCAGTAAATGTTCATAGTATTCCTATGGATCAGGCAAAAAAGATAGGATTACCCACAATTACAGATCATCCAAATGTTGTTATGGGCATACTCCGAGACTCAAGAGGAAATGTCCTTCCAAATATTCTTGTTGAGATCAAAGATACTCAAGGAAATCCTGTGAGAGCGTTTAAGACTAACGGACTCGGACAATTTGCTTCAGCTACTGCCCTTGCCAACGGAACTTACACAATTGAATTTGAAGATCCAAAACTTAAACATCGATTTGAAGTCGTACAAATTGAAGCAAATGGTGAAATTATGCTTCCGCTAGAAGTTATCTCTATTGATGACCGCGAAGTTCTCAGAAGGGAGCTCTTCGCGCAGTAATTATGAAAACACCTGCCCAAAAAATTCATGCAACAACGCAAAAATTTACAGAGATTATCGATATTGTCGATAACGTCGTTATTCTTGCTGGGGGAAATGCTTCACTTGTTATTGAAATCACTGCAAGTAATTTCGCTCTTCTCTCAAAAAAAGAGCAGGATGCAAAAATTTATGCCTACGCATCGTTACTCAACTCTCTCACGTTCCCCATTCAAATACTCATTCGCAATAAAAGAATTGATATTTCATCCTATCTCAAAGAACTTGATGAGGAAGAAATTGCTACAAAGAACGAACTACTTGCTCAACATATCAGACTCTATAGAGAATTCGTTCGCGAGATGGTGAGAGTCAATGTCGTCCTTAATAAAACATTCTATGTTGTTATCCCATTCTCATCTCTCGAAGCAGGACTTGGCGGAGTAAAGCAAACGTTTGGAAAAAACGAAGCAGAAAAACAGGCATTTATTCAGACTGCTCAAAAAGCTTTAAATGGAAAGGCAGAAGCAATACATTCCCAGCTTGCAAAACTTGCTGTAGCTTCAAAAACCCTAGAAAAAGAAGAATTGATCAAACTCTTTTATGATATTTTTAATGATTCAGCAATTCAAGGGTCACAAGCACAAAGTGATATTGGAAGTCCAATGATAAAAGGAGCATAAAACATGAAAATGCCATTTGGAAAAAAACAAAACGACAAAACACAAATTCAAAACCCACAAAAATCTCCTGCAATTGAACATTTGGAGAAAGGTATGGTGTCCCTTGTCGATGTCATTGCCCCGTCCTCTGTTGAGGTAGACTTTAAATATATTAGAGTTGGTGAAAAATTCTTCTCAACCCTTTTCATGGTCGGATATCCTCGATATGTTTCCCCAAACTGGCTTCAGCCAATTATTGACTATGATCATACTCTTGATATCTCGATGTACTGTTACCCAACCTCGTCATCAGACGTCTTGAGTGATATCAAAAGAAAGATTGCAGAAATGGAAGCAACTATCGCTGGTGAAGCAGAGAATGGAAGACCTGCAGATCCACGAGTGGAAGCAGCTCTTGAAGATGCTCTTGCACTTCAAGAAGAATTAGCAAAAGGCGTTGAGAGATTTTTTCAGTTCAGTTTTTATATCACCCTAACTGCTGATAGCCTTCTAGAACTTGAAGATGCAACAAAACAGCTTAAAACAACACTTGCCTCACTCCTCTTATCAGCAAAGACAGCGACACTCCAGATGGAAGAAGGATTTAAAACAACAATTCCATTTGCTCAAGACAGGCTTTATATAACACGAAATATGGATACGACATCTCTCGCATCTACCTTCCCTTTTACATCTGCTGTTCTTACACAAAATAAAGGGGTGATGTATGGCATAAATCAACAAAATGGCTCACTTATCATCTTTGATCGCTTCTCGCTTGAGAACGCAAATGAAGTCGTCTTGGGAAAATCAGGAGCAGGAAAATCATACTTAATAAAACTTGAGATTATGAGACAATTCATGCTTGGGACAGAGGTGATTGTCGTCGATCCTGAAGGAGAATATGAAGTTCTCGCAAGAACACTTGGCGGTGAGGTAGTATCCTTCACATCCGCCTCTCCAATCAAAATTAACCCGTTTGATCTTTCCCAACTCTATGAACCAGGGGAAAATGAGCTTGGCCTTAAAATCCTTTCTCTCCATGGACTTCTCAAACTTATCATGGGTCAATTAGATGCGGA
This sequence comes from Patescibacteria group bacterium, assembly GCA_030917445.1. GTDB lineage: Bacteria > Patescibacteriota > Microgenomatia > Levybacterales > UBA12049 > JAUPUR01. The sequence continues at coordinate 2,796 of JAUPUR010000082.1, forward strand.
GCATGATGCAATCCTTGATAAAGCACTCGTTGAAACATACAGGCAAAAAGGAATTACACCGGATCCTGAAACACAAAAAAAGGCTCCACCACTTCTTGAGGACCTATATAAAACACTTCTTGGCATGGAAACCCAGGTTTCAAAAGACATGGCATATAGACTTGAGAAGTTCATTCAAGGCAGTGCTTCTGGGATTTTCAACCAACCTTCAAATTTTGATATCACCAATCCACTTACTATTTTCTCTATTAAAAATCTTGATGATGAACTCCGTCCTATTGCTATGCATATTATTCTTGATTTCGTTTGGACAAAGGTAAAAAAATCCCTCAAAAAAAGACTACTTATTTTGGATGAGGCTTGGTACATGATGAAATATGAAGACTCTGCTTCATTCGTCTATTCTATTGCCAAAAGAGCGCGAAAATACTACTTAGGACTTACAACTGCGACACAAGACGTGGAAGATTTTCTTAAAACTGATTATGGTAAGGCAGTTCTCACAAACTCATCTATCCAGATACTTTTAAAGCAGGGTACTGCCGAGGTAGATATGGTGGGCGAAGTATTCTATCTCTCAGAAGGAGAAAGAGAACTCCTCCTCTCAGCGGACATTGGAGAAGGACTATTTTTCGCAGGACAAAATCATGTAGCAATGAAAGCACTTGCTGCACAGTTTGAGCATGAGATTATAACGTCCAATCCCCAAGAAGTTTTAAATGCACAGCAATTTCAAGCTCAGCAGGAACAACTTGTCAACGAAAACACATCACAGTCTCCAGTTCAGGAACAACCACAACCTGTGATGTCCCCACCAGCAGCAGTTCCATTACAAACTGCACCAACGACAGTTCCTGGCCAACCACCACAACCATCACAAATTCCATAAAGCCAGATACTTCTGATAGGATTAATATATGGATAATGATCAAGAAAGATTACGTGAAGAAGATTCTGATGACTCATCTCAGGCTTCTGACAGTCAACCCTCACTCAATGACGCCCGCAGAGAATACCAAAGAAGAAATGTAGCCAGACAACCTCTTAGAAATTTAACTCGATTAAAAGGAAGTGGAAAAGGCGGAATTAAAGGAGCAATTCGCACTGGACAGGTTGTAGCAAGAGGCCTCGCTTTTTTTGCCACACCTGCAGGGTGGGTAACTCTCGCAATCTTAGCTGTACTTGCAATCATTTTCTTATTCTTCTTCTTAGATTTTGATTTGAACAAAGACTTAACAGTAAAACTCACAAAGTCCGGCCCAGAAAAGGTAGATAACTGCCCTAGTGATGTCAATGATCTTGATGCAACAAAGTTATGTCTTATCGAATATACCTTGAATGCCTCATATACTGGAAATCCAAATAGGCTCACTGTGACAGATGAACTTGATGATAATGTTGAGTTTGTTAGTGCAGAACCTGCGGGCAGTTTTCAGTATGATCAAGTAACTCATACTGTAACGTGGACCTTTGGAAATGGGAATCAGTCTTCAGGATCAAGTTCTGCAACTGAAATTGGCTCTGATCTACCTCCCAATACTGACACGTGTTCAGGAGTATACTCAAACATAAATGATGGTGGACAACATAATGGGCAAAATTTCGGTGATCCAGCATGTACACTTGCGAACTCCCCAAGAGTTCCCTACTCATTCAATGGAAAAAGCTGGTCAAATGTTCCTCAAGCGCTCATAGACTTATTAACCAAACTTGATCCAAGTAATGTAGGATACTGGATTGGAATTATAAGCTGTGAGGCACCTGGCTTTGACCCCAATAATATGACCGCCGTTGCCGCAAACGGATCTGCATGGGGACTTTTCCAAATGGGAGCGAGAATCATAAATGGACAGGAATCCCCATATGGACCGGGTGATGGACTCAATGGTCCTTATGATAGAGGAGATGTAAA
>JAUPUR010000083.1 GCA_030917445.1 Patescibacteria group bacterium
AGGTCGCCAATTACCTCAAATCCAAAACTTTCACCTATGTCTCTAAAGAGATCTGTAGTAACAGATGTTTTAATCATGACAGGATTTGTTGGGAGTTTGCCTGATTTTGTCAGTGTGTCAGCAATAAAATATGCCATAAGAACTGCTCCCTGATTTCCGTTAAGTGGAGTCCAATTTCCATCTTTATCAGGTACTGCCATTCCAAGTCTATCTGCATCAGGGTCAGAAAGAAGCACTATGTCTGCATGTGTTTTTTCTGCAAGTTCAATTGCTTGTCTATATACTTTAGGAAATTCAGGGTTAGGGAATTGACCATCAACATTTGGGAAATCTCCGTCTAGGCTCATTTGCTCTTCAACAAGTTCAATATCTGTAAATCCAACCTCTTTTAAAACTGGGAGAACTGATTGTGAGCCAACTCCGTGCATTGGTGAAAATACAACTTTGCAGTTTCTACCTTCGTAAATAGCAGCTTTTTTTGCAGCATCTGCGAACGCTTTGTCTACATCCTCACCGACATAATGGATAAGACCATTTTTTTTAGCTTCATCAAAATCAATCTTTTTGATATCAGATACAGAATTGAATTCTGACTCAATGAGCGCACCAATTTCAGGAAGAACTTGGACACCATTCTCGTCATAAACTTTGTATCCATTATAAATTGGAGGATTGTGACTTGCCGTGAGTACGATACCGCCAACACACTTTAAGTGTCTGACTGTAAATGACAATTCAGGAGTTGCACGATAGTAGTTAAACATATGAACAGGAATGCCATTTGCGGCAAGAACACGTGCAGTCTGTTTTACAAATTCTTCTGAGTTGTGTCTACTGTCATATGCGAGTGCTACGCCACTCTGTACTTTATCATTTTTATATTTGAGTAAGTACTGTGCGTACGCTTGAGAAGCCCAGCGAACAATATAATTATTGATCCTGTTTGTTCCAATATCCATTATCCCTCGAATGCCACCAGTGCCAAAAATGACAACTCGATAGAATTTATCCATCAGTTCTTCCCATTTTCCTGATTCTATTTCTGTTGTTAGTTGAGGAACAAATTCTTTAAATTCGTCTTGTGTTAACCATTTAACAATTTCATCATGTGCGGTTTGGTTGAGTTTTTTATCTTGAAGTGCTGATGTAAGTGTGGATTTTAAAGCATCATTCATATGCGATAGATGAAGTTTAAATGTCTATAAGGAAAATGTCAATTGCCACTTCTAAGCTTGATGTGAGTTCTCCTGTTTTTTGACCTTTTTCAATAACATATAGCTTTTTATAATGTTCTAAGAGTTCATTTTGTGTAAAAAGTTGAGCTTGGCGTTGCATTTTTTGTTGTTGCCAAGGAGCAAGTCGTTTGAGTTCATCAATATTTTCGACATCCGAATTTTTAACAGCAATAAGGATACGTACATGTCTCACTAACATGTAGAAAATGAGTTCTGCCTCAGTCACTTCTAGTGTTTTATGAAAGAGCTTGACCAGGTTTTGACCATTTTGAGGTTTGAGTGAATCAAGAAAAAGGAAAAGAGTCTGCGGAAGTGAATGATTTTTGACAGTTGCATAGGAAAATAGAGAGACTGTCTTTTTATCAAGTTCTTTTGATTCCCACAAAACAATACTGTGTTCAAGTGTTTTTTCTTTGAGGTATGAAAGTAGCATCTCAAAATCAGCTGAGGATTTTTTTTTGGAAAGAAAATTCTCAATAAAGACTGACTTTTCATTTGAAAAAAGATTGCCTCCGTCAAATATTTGAGCTAGGTCTGTGAGAGTTATATCCTCACTTTGAAGGGAGGTGGGATCGCTTGATTTGCTTTTTAATTCAAGAAAATGTGAGCGAGATGACGCTGTATCTTCTCCATGAATAATAGTAATCATATTAAATTCTCATGATCCATTCAAATGTTGCTCTGAGAACTGAAGATGGTGAAAAATCTCCTTCATCTTCTTTTTTAACAATAAATTTCTTACTATCTTGTATGACGATAGGATCTTGAACGCTGAGTACTTTTTGAGAAAGTGGAGGAGTGCCTTTATTTTTTTTCATTGACTGAATTTTTTTATATTGCTCAGTTGGGGAGCCATCTTCATTTATAAATGAAAATTGAGCGAAGGGTGCGGCTGCTCTGAGAACAAAAGGAATAACAGCGACAATATCTTTATCACTCCAGACTGATGTAAATGCTGTTTCATAATACTGAGCTCTCGCTTCATCTGAAACTCCTTCAAGTGACCATCCAGTTTCAGTAATAAATATTGGAAGACTTCGAGAGGATAATTTTTGAAGGAGAGATCGTTCATAATCAAAACTGCTAATACTTTTTGAGCTGACAACACTTGGTGGTTGTGAAAATCCTGGGTTGGGATATGAGTGACTTGCAAATCCATCGATTTGATTGAATATTCCAGGAACTGCTTCATTCATTCGAGTCATATAGGAGTATTGATCGATATATTCGGTACCTTGGTTTGGAGCTGCATTATCAAATCCTCCTCCTATAATGAAAAAATCCTGACTTCGAGATTTAAATACAGTTACTGCATATGAGAGCAGTTCTGCATATTCAGCTGGGTTTGCAGTACCACCCCATTCATCACCACGATTTACTTCATTAAAGACTACTATATATTTATTTTGCATTGGCCAATCAAGTGAATGGAGAAAATTTGCAAAATCAAGCACATCTTCATGGCGTGGTTTGCGCCAGACTTTAGTATTGAAATAGTCACCCTCAGTCGCGAGTCTTAAAATAGGAGTGAGCTTTTTCTCTCCAGCTTCATCAAGAAATGATTGCCACTTTTCTCGGTCTTTGTCGCCTGATTGAATAGGAATGATGACATAGCCCCACTCGCCACCATTGCTGTTAACAAGTTTTGCTGCTTCATCTAGTTCTGATGGAAAAAGAAGATGGATTCCAAATGAATTGTTGGTATGAGTTCGAGGATCTGACGCAGCAGAGGCCACACTCGTAAAATGAGTAAGAAGAAGAAAAGTAATGAGAATGAGCAGTGTTTTCATAGAGAGACCATTATAGCAAGTCTAAGCAAGTTAATTATATCCTATAGGAATAGTAATTGCTACTCTAACTTGCTATAATGGGGAGATGAAGCAGTTATGGCAAAGTCTCAAAAAACCAATTTTTGTTCTTGCACCAATGGAAGACGTGACAGATACCGTTTTTCGTCGTATTGTGTGTTCTTGTGGAAGGCCAGATGTTCTTTTTACCGAATTCACAAGTACTGAAGGTATGTGTTCTGCTGGTTACAAAGAAGTTGGAAAAAGACTTGTCTTTACTGAGGATGAAAG